>DAHVLW010000205.1:0-3333 GCA_027320205.1 Acidimicrobiaceae bacterium | reverse complement strand
GGCGGAGCGGAGGATCGCCGAGGCGCTCGCCTCCGTGAGCGCCCGGCCTGACGTCGACGCGGCCGGCCGGCCCGTCGTCGTCGCCCTCCGCGCCGTCGAGGAGGAATGGCGCGTCGCCTACCAGCCCTCGCCGGCGCGCCGGTGCGCGGCGCGGGTCGCCGGGCCCGAGTGGCTCCTTGTCTCTGGACCCGTCGGCTTCGCCGACTCGGTGCGCCCGGCGCTCGAGCACTGGCTCGCCGAACGCGCACGGGCCGATGTCGTCGGTTGGCTGACGCACCTCGCCCGGGAGCGCCGCGTGACGCTCGCCGGCGTCAGCGTCCGCGCCCAGCGCAGCCGCTGGGCGAGCTGCTCCTCCGCCGGCCGCGTCAGCGTGAACCGCAACCTTCTGTTCCTGCCGCGGCACCTCGTCGAGCACGTCCTCCTGCACGAGCTGTGCCACCGGCTGGAGATGAGCCACTCGCCGCGCTTCTGGCGGCTGCTCGAAGCCGCCGACCCGAGCACTGCGGAGCGCCGCGTCGAGCTGCGCACGGCGTGGAAGTACGTGCCGAGCTGGGCGCAGACGTCCTAGCGCCGAGGCCGCTCAGCCGCGGCCGCAGTTCGGCTTCTTGCCGTGATTGGCCTTCTTCTTCTTGGAGAGCTTGCGCTTCGTGGTTCTCTTCGACACGGGAGCAGCACTCTAGCCGATGCCGGGCCACCCGCTCTCCCCGGGCCGTCGACCGCTCCGCGCAGCGCTACCGTGGACGGCGATCGAGCGCTGTTCGCCCGGAGGCCGGCATGGCGTGGCTGCTGCGTCGAGGTGAGGTGCTGGCGAGCGTCGACCTGCTTCCCGACCAGAGCCGGGGCGGGCTGGCGCGCTCGGGATGCGCGCCGGCCGACGGGATCGCCGTGCTGGCCCGCACCCGACTCGTCCACACGCTGACGTTACGACGGCCCCTCGACGTTGCCTACCTGAGCGAGGACCTCGTCGTGCTCGCGACCCGGAGGTTCCCGCCCCGGCGCATCGGGCTCCCGCGACGGGCGCCGCGGCCGGTGCTCAGGGCCGAGGCGGGGTCCTTCGAGCGGTGGCTGCTGCGGGCGGGCGACCAGCTGGAGCTGAAGGAGTGACCGGGGAGCCGGCGAGCTCCCCGGGAACGCTCTATGTCGTCTCGACCCCGATCGGGAACCTCGGCGACCTCTCGGCAAGGGTCCGCGACGTGCTCGGCAGCGTCGCCGTCCTCGCCTGCGAGGACACCCGCCGGACGGGACGGCTGCTCGAGCTCGCCGGGATCTCCGGGGTCTCGCGGACCGTCGGGCGCTCCGAGTCGCGGCTCGTCGCCCTGCACGCCCACAACGAGGCCGAGCGCGCCCCGTCGCTCGTCGCTCGGCTGCTCTCCGGCGAGGACGTCGCGCTCGTCGCCGACGCCGGCACGCCGGTAGTCGCGGACCCCGGTGAGCGCCTCGTCGCGGCTGCGGTCGCCGCGGGCGTGCCAGTCGTCCCGGTGCCGGGTCCGTCCGCCGCCCTCGCGCTGCTCTCGGTCAGCGGCCTTCCGGCGTCTCGCTGGCGCTTCGAAGGCTTCATGCCGCGCAAGGGTGCTCGGCGGGCGGCGATCCTCGCCGAGATCGCGCGAGGCGACCACCCGAGCGTCGTATACGAGTCGCCGCACCGTCTCGCCGGCACGCTCGCCGACCTCCTCGCGATCTGCGGCCCGGAGCGGCGGGTCGTCGTCGGGCGGGAGCTCACCAAGCTCCACGAGGAGATCTGGTACTGCACCCTCGCGGAGGCGTCGGCACGCGCCACCGCCGGCACCCGCGAGCCGCGTGGCGAGCACGTCCTCGTTGTCGACGCCGCGCCCGGGAAGTCGCAGGAACCGGCGAGCGATCTCGACGACCCGATCGGGCGGCTGCTCGCCGCCGGCCTCGGCCGGCGCGAAGCCGCCGTCGCCGTCTCGGTCCTCCTCGGGGCGCCGAGGCGCGACGCCTACGCTGCCGCGCTCCGCGCCGAGCGTCGCTGACCGACCCCAGCCCCCAAAGGGGGCCCGCCAAGCCCCAGGTACGCTTGCCCGCGTGCCCCGCCGCTTCTACCAGACGACGCCGATCTACTACGTGAACGACCGGCCGCACCTCGGCACGGCCTACACGATGGTCAACGCCGACGCGCTCGCCCGCTGGCATCGGATGCTCGGTGACGACGTCCACTTCCTCACCGGCACCGACGAGCACGGCCTGAAGATCGCGCGGGCGGCGGCCGAGCACGGCGTCTCGCCGGGGGAGTGGGCGGACCGGATGAGCGACTCGTTCCGCTCGGCGTGGGCGGCGCTCGCGATCTCCAACGACGACTTCATCCGCACGACCGAGCAGCGGCACCGCTCGAGCGTCCGCCGCTTCATGCAGGCCATCCACGACAACGGCCACATCTACCTCGGGGAGTACGCCGGATGGTACTGCGTCGCCTGCGAGGTCTACTACCCCGAGGCAGAGCTCGCCGAGGGCCGGACCTGCCCTGTCCACGCAAAGCCGGTCGAGTGGCTGGTCGAGGAGAACTACTTCTTCCGGCTCTCGGCGTTCTCAGACCGCCTCCTTGAATGGCTCGGGCGCGACCCTCGTCCGGTCAGGCCGGAGGTGCGGTCGAACGAGGCGGCCAGCTACGTGCGCCACGGACTGGAGGACATCTCGATCACCCGCACCTCCATCGACTGGGGGATCCCGGTCCCCTGGGACGAGGGGCACGTCGTCTACGTCTGGTACGACGCGCTCGTCAACTACATCACCGCGGTGGGCTACGGCGCCGACGAGGAGCGGTTCCGCTCGTGGTGGCCGGCGTCCCACCACCTGATCGGCAAGGACATCCTTCGCTTCCACTGCGTCTGGTGGCCGGCGATGTGCATGGCGGCGGGGATCGACCCGCCGGCAGAGGTGCTCGTCCACGGCTTCCTCACCGTGGGGGGCGAGAAGATGTCGAAGACCCGTGCGAACCAGATCGACCCGTTGGAGCTCGCGGCCGACGTCGGGGTCGACCCCCTTCGCTACCACCTGCTTCGCGAGGTGGGCCTTGGAGCCGACGGCGACTTCAGCTACGAGTCGCTCCTTGCCCGGTACAACGCCGACCTCGCCAACAACCTCGGCAACCTGCTCGCCCGCGTGACGACGCTCGTCGCCCAGAAGCTCGGCGGCGTCGGGCCGGCCCCCGGCGAGGGCTCGGTGGTCCGCACGGCGTTCGAGGGGGAGATCGACGACATCCGTGCCGCGTGGGGGGCCTCGCAGCCGCAGCTCGCGCTCGAGCGGACCTGGACGCTCATCGGCGCCGCCAACGCCGAGCTCGAGGTGAGCGAGCCGTGGAAGCTCCCGCCCGGCCGG
>DAHVLW010000200.1:0-1569 GCA_027320205.1 Acidimicrobiaceae bacterium | reverse complement strand
GCGTGGTCGGGGTCCACGTCCGCGACGCAGAGACCGGCGCCGAGCACGACATCCACGCGCGAGTGACGATCCTCGCCACCGGGGCGTGGACCGAGGAGACCGAGGCACTCGCCGGGCGCGAGAGGGTCACGCTGGTGCGCCCCTCGAAGGGGATCCATGTCATGGTCCCGAGAGCGGCTATCTCCTCCTCCGTCGCGCTCATCCTGCGCACGGAGAAGAGCGTGCTGTTCGTGCTGCCATGGGGAGGGCACTGGCTGATCGGAACGACCGACACCGACTGGGTCCACGACAAGTCACGCCCCGTGGCGACTGCTCGTGACGTGAACTACCTCCTCGAGGAGGTCAACACCATCCTCGAGCGACCGCTCTCGAGCAGGGACGTCGAGGCGGTCTTCGCCGGGCTGCGCCCGCTGGTGGCGGGCGTCGGGGTCGTGCGAGGGCCCGGCGAAGCCGGCACGACGCGCCTCGAGGGCGTCCCGGAGGCGGGATCGGCGACCACGAAGCTGTCACGCGAGCACGCAGTCAGCCGGCCGGTGCCGGGTCTCGTCGTCGTGTCGGGGGGAAAGTACACGACGTACCGGGTCATGGCCGCCGACGCCGTCGACGCGGCCGTGTCGGAGGGAGGATTTCGCGACGTCCCGCCGTCGCTCTCCGACGAGGTCCCCCTCGTCGGCGCGACGGGGTACAAGGCGATCTGGAACCAGCGCCGTCGACTCGCCGAGTCCCACGGCCTGAGCCCCGAGGCCATCGAGCACCTGCTCCGCCGCTATGGCGGGCTGGTCGACGAGGTGCTCACCGCGCTCGACGCCGAGCCGTCGCTCGCGACGCCGCTGTCCGGAGCGCCGGAGTACCTGCGTGCCGAGGCCGTCCACGCCGTCACCCACGAGGACGCCCGGCACCTCGAGGACATCCTCCTCCGGCGGACCCGGATCGGCATCGAGACCGAAGACGGCGGCGCGGGCTCCGCAGAGGAGGTCGCCGACCTCGTCGCAGGCCTCCTCGGCTGGGACACAGATGCGAGGGCGGCCGAGGTCGAGGACTACCGGCGCCAGGTCGCGCTGCTCAAGCACGCGGCGTCGCTCGGCAGCGACGACGAAGCCGCACGCCTCGTCGCCGAGACCCCGAGCCTGCTCCCGCTCCCCTGAGGGGACGACCGCGATCCCGGCCGAGAAGCGAGTCACAGGCGTTCCGAACGGCGCCGGCCTCGGCCCCGCTTGCCGGGCAGGCGCCACGCGTGGCGGGCGGGCGCCGGGGCGTCGACCCCCTCGCCGCCTTCCGGTCGATCCCCCGGGAGTAGCTTGACCAGTCGTTGGGCTGCGCTCCGGGCGGGGAGGCGGTGAGACGACGGTGGACGAAGCGGCGGTGGACGAAGCGGCGGCAGGGAGCGCCTGGCGGGAGGCCGCCGGGCAGGTCGGCGTCTGGCTCAGCTCGGCGCTTCTCGCGGAGGACCCTTCCGGGCTGGCGTCTGGCATCGAGCACCTCGGCTTCGGCGCCCTCTGGATCGGCGGCGGCAACGCCGACGAGGAGGCCTTCGCCCGCGTCGAGCGGGCGCTCGGCGCGACCGGCCGG
>DAHVLW010000017.1:0-10024 GCA_027320205.1 Acidimicrobiaceae bacterium | reverse complement strand
CCGCCGACGAACGCCTCGACCCCGATGCCCGTGCCGAACTCGAACTGCAGGTGCCCGTCGGCGTCCGGACGGCCGAAGTACCCGGCGGCGACGCCCGGGAGGGCGCCGAAGGCGTCGAGGACCCCGCGGGCGAGGTCGGCGACGGTCTCCGCACTCGACGCGACCTGGCCGACCGCCATCGCGCCGTCGAAGTGCGCCGTCTCGACCTCCCGAAAGCCGAGGAGCACGCCGTGCAGCTCATCCATGAGCCGGCGGCCGAGGACCGTCCGCGCGCCGAGGGCGTGCTGCCGCGTCGTCCGCCCGCCGGTGCCCACCTCGACTGCGCGGACGAAGTCCGAGACGGCCGCGCCGTACCAACCGGCGTCGACTCCGGCGACGGCGTGGACCAGCCCGGCCTCCCTCGCACGGCTCTGCACGAGGTCCTCCGTCAGGCCCGGGTCGAGGAGCGTCGCGAGGTGGGCGGCGAGTTGCGCCCGGATCGGGGCGTGGGGGTCCGGCCGTGACCAGGCCGCGTTGCCCCGCAAGGAGGCGGCACGCTCGACGGCGGCGTAGAAGCGCTCGACGAACCCCTCAGGGTCGGCGGCCAGCAGGGCGCGCGCCGGCGCGAGCAGCTCGCCTGCCTCGGCGCCGTAAGCGGCGAGAGGCGCCTCGGGCTCGCGGCTCCGTCGCGTTCGACCGTTCTGCGCAGCGCCGTTCGGCGATGGTCCGGACAACAAGCCTCCCCGCGCAGGTCACCTGGCCGGCCGCCGCGGCGGGTGGTGCTAACGGCAGCGGGCGCCGCGAGCTTCAGCCTCAGGGGACGTCGACGCTCCTCACGGCCGGGGTCGACCGCGAGTAGAACCGCCGCCAGCTCCCCGTGGACGGGCGCCGGAGGCCGGCCGGCCCTGCGGACAGCTCGGCGAGGACGTTCAAGGTGATCCTGGTGAGCGGTCGGACCGCTGGCGAGACGCCGAAGCTGAGCGCGCCGTCGAGCGCCGGCGCGCCGTCCCAGAGCAGCTGTACCCAGCTCGCGGTCCCGGTCGCGAACACGCCGCCGCCTCGACCGTGGGTGTAGTAGCTCGCGTCGGAGTAGAGCTGGCCGGCGACGCTGGTCGCCGGCGAATGGGCGAGGATGTCCACGTTCCTCGGCCCGGGCAGCGCCGGCTCGAAGCCGTCGAACTCCGAGCCGACGACCTGCCGCCCGCCGCCGGGCACGGCGATCGCGTCCCCGTCTCGAAGGCCGGTCCCGGCGAACACCCACGAGGACGCGTCGGCGACGACGAAGGGCGCGTCGGCGCCATACGCCTGGTACATGATCCCGATCATCTCGGACTCGGGATAGGGCACCGGGTCGGTCGCCCAGGAGGCGCCCGTCGCGAGCTTCGGGTCCTTCGAGTAGATCGGGTCCGCCAGCGCGTCCTTGTAGCAGATCTCCCTCCGGCCGGCGCCGAGCGGGGATGGTTCGAGGCGGATCTGCCGGTAGCAGGCGTTCGCGCCGAGGAAGGCGACGTTGGTGCCGGTGGCCAGGTGGTCCATCACGCCGTTGAAGCGCATCTGCCATGACCAGTACTCGTCGTGCCCGAGGCTCACGAGGAGGCGGTGGCGTGCGAGCAGCTCGGGGCGCTCGTGCAGATCGACGTCCGTCCAGTAGGTGACGTCGAGGCCCTGGCGCTCGCAGAGGTAGATGAAGGGGTACTCGTTGCCGAGGAAGTCGCCGGAGCCGTTCTCGTCGGGGTTCCGGTAGGGGCGGTCGAACGAGACGATCCGCGAGCGGTCGGCGAGGGCGCCGGTCGGCGCGCCGCCGTAGAGGCTGTAGCCGCCCCAGAGGTTGTACGCCTGCCATGTCGTGACCGAGCTCTGGACGGCGATGGCCGCCTCGCTGGCGTCGTCACGAACCGTGAGCGGCACGTAGTGGCTCGACCCGTCGCTCCCGAGCAGCTTGATCAGGTACGCCCCCGGCAACCAGTCGGGCCCCACCTCGAGCCCGAGAGAACGCCGCCAGCGGCACTCGACCATGTTCGTCACGGGCACGGGCGGCGGCGTCGGTTGCCGGCGCGCGCCGCGCTCGCGCGTCGTCGCGACGAGCCGCGCGCCACGGCCGCCGTAGTAGCCCATCCGGTAGACCTCGGCCTTGAACTCCGGTGCCGCTGCGCTCACGTACAGCCCGACCTCGTCGCCTCGCTGGCAGCTCGTCCTGTCGGCAAAGCCCTCGATCGCTGCCGGCCACGGCGGCAGCGCTCCGGCGGGCAGCGGCGTCGGGTGGATGACCCAGCGCAGCGTCCCGGGCCGGCGGTTCTCCTCGACGACCCAGTCGGCGACGGGAAGGCCGTCGACCTCGCGGATCCCGGGGCCCTCTCGCGCGCGCAGGTGCCCGCGCCGCGGGGCACCTGGACGCCCCGCCTGCGCCAGCCTCGCCGCTGCGCCCGCTCCGCCACAGCCCGCGGCAACCGCTCCGGCCGCCGCGCCGCCCGCGAGCGCGCCGAGCCCCCGCAGGAAGGCGCGCCGGTCCACGGCGGCGATGGTAGGGGCGGCGGCTACGCGATACTGGGCGTCGCCGGCACGGTCCTCAGCTGCTGCTCCGGCGGCGGCCACCGGGGGCGAGACTGCGCGCCGGCCCGTGCCGAGGGAGGGCAGCGGTGAAGCCGATACCGGTGGTCTTCCACATCGGACCGCTCCAGGTCCACACGTACGGCATCGGCCTCGCCCTCACCTTCTGGTGGGGCTACCGCTACCTCGCGCGCCGGTTGCGGCACAACGGCTACCCGGACGCCTGGCTCGGCGGCACCTTCGCCTGGGTCGTCGTCGCGGCGGTCGTGGGGGCGCGGGCCGCCCACGTGATCGCCCACCTCTCCTACTACTCCGCTCACCCGGTCGAGATCCTCGCGATCTGGCACGGCGGGCTCACCTCGTTCGGGGGCATCGCGCTCGCGCTGCCGGTCGGGCTGGTGAGCGCGCGGCGCCGTTGCCCGCAGCTGCGCACGACCCGCCTCCTCGACCTGCTCGGCCCGGTCCTCGTCGCGAGCTGGGCGGTCGGGCGGCTGCTCGGTCCGCAGCTCATGGTCGCCGGCGGGGGAAAGCCGACGACGTCGTGGATCGGCATGTACTACGCCGGCGAGGTCGGAAAGCGTCTTCCGGTGCCGCTGTTCCAGGCGGCGGAGTGCCTCGCGGTGCTGCTCGTGGCCTTCGCCGCCGAGCGACGCGTCACCGCCGCGGGCGGCCCGACCGGTCTCGTCATCGTGCTCACGGCGGCATTGTGGGGACTCACGCGCTTCTTCGACGAGTTCCTCTGGCTGCCCTACGACGTCGGGACCGACGCGGAGGAGGTGCTCGGGATCGCGATGGCCGTATCGGGGCTCGCGGCTTGCGGCTGGCTCGAGTGGCGCTGGCGGCGCCGGCGTCGGGCGTCGGGCGGCCCGGTCCCGGAAGGCCCTGGGGTGGCGACCCTCGGGGACACCGGCGCGGGCGAGCGAGCCGTCGTCTGAGAGCGGGGTCCGCGTCCCGCGACGGCGCACGCGCCGGCCGCCAGGCGCTGCGCCGCCGGCGCGCTCGGCCAGGCTCGGGCTGCGGACGCCCTCCGGCGGGGCGCTAGGCGCCCTCGGGGACGACCTCGTGGTCGGCTACGAGACGATCTGCGTCCTGTCGACCGTCCGGTCCGGCCGCGGCGGGACCGGCGGCTGGCCGGCGCTGGTGACGGCTGCGGCGAGCACGTCGAGGCCCTCGGCGAGCAGCGGCTCGTCGATCACGAGCGGCGGCAGCAGCCGCACGACGTTGCCGAAGGTGCCGCAGGTCAGGACGACCACGCCCTCGGCGTGGCAGGAGCTGGCGATCGCCCGCGCCAGCGCGGCGTCGGGCTCCCTGGTCCCGGGCCGGACGAGCTCGATTGCCCACATCGCGCCCCGGCCGCGCACGTCACCGACCGCCGCGCTCGACGCCTGGATCTTCCTGAGCCGCTCCCCCGTGAGCGCGCCGATCCGCCGCGCCGCCGACGGCAGGTCGAGCTCGCGCATCGTCGCGATCGCCCCGAGCGCCGCCTCGCAGGCGACGGGATTGCCGCCGTAGGTCCCGCCGAGCCCGCCGGGGTGCACCCGGTCCATCACCTCCGCGCGGCCGGTGACGGCCGCGAGCGGCAGCCCTCCGGCAAGGGCCTTCGCCGTCGTCACGAGGTCGGGGACCACCCCCTCGTCGTCGCAGGCGAACCAGTCGCCCGTCCTCCCGAGGCCCGTCTGGACCTCGTCCGCCACGAGGAGCACCCCGTTCGACCGGCACCATTCGGCGACGGCGGGGAGGAATCCCTTCGCCGGGACGACGAAGCCGCCCTCGCCCTGGATCGGCTCGACGAGGACGCAGGCGACCCGCGACGCGCCGACCTCGGACTCGATGAGCGAGATGGCGCGCCCGGCCGCTTGCCGGCCGGTCATGCCCTCGGGGTCCCGGAAGGGGTACGAGGTGGGAACGCGGTAGACCTCCGGGGCGAACGGGCCGAAACCGTCCTTGTACGGCATGTTCTTCGCCGTGAGCGCCATCGTGAGGTTCGTGCGGCCGTGGTAGGCGTGCTCGAGGACGACGACCGCCTGCCGGCCGGTCGCGCGCCGGGCGAGCTTCACCGCGTTCTCGACCGCCTCTGCCCCGGAGTTGCACAAGGCGCTTCTCTTCTCGAACCTTCCCGGGCTCAGCTCGTTCAGCTGCTCGCAGACGGCGACGTACGCCTCGTAGGGGGTGACCATGAAGCAGCTGTGCGTGAAGCGCGCCAGCTGCTCCCCTGCCCGCTCGACCACGCGGGGCGAGGCGTGGCCGACCCCGACGACGGCGATGCCCGAGCCGAGGTCGATCAGCGAGTTGCCGTCGACGTCGACGATCACCGCTCCGGCGGCCTCGGCGACGTAGACGGGGAACGAGCTCGATACGCCCGGCGCGACGGCGACCACCCGACGGGCCTGGAGCGCCTCGGAGCGCGGGCCGGGGACCTTGGTCACGAGACGTCGCTGCTGGGGGAGGGACCAGTGGACCGCCGCCGTGCCGCCCTCTCCGGCCCCCGTCGCCCCGGTGCCGCCGTCGCCTGCCGCCATCGCCGCCTCCAGTCTGCGCCCCTCGGCGCGGCCCACGCGGCGGCCGCGCCGCGCCGACTCTACGGCGCCCCCGAGGGCCCGTCAGAGGCGCGCCGAGGCGCCGTCGTCGGCGTGCGCCCAGGTGCCGGCCCGCCTCAAAGTCCCGAGGCTCGCCCGCGCGCGCCGCGAGCCCGTGCTCAGCCCTTGGGAAGGATCACCGAGCGCGCGAGTTGGCGAGGCCGGTCGGGATCGAGCCCGGCCTGCTCGGCGAGGTCGACCGCGAGTCGCTGGGCGCGGACGAGCTCGGCGAGCGGGTCCCGCCGGACTTCCTCCCAGCGGGCTCCGGTGGCTCGGACCTCCTGCTCGAGGCCCCGCGGCGACGCCCCGAGCGACCAGACGAGGCTGCGCTCGTCCGCGACGCTGATCGGCCCGTGGCGGTACTCCATCGAGGGGTAGGACTCGCTCCAGGCCTGGGCCGACTCGCGAAGCTTCAGCGCCGCCTCGTGCGCCAGCCCGGCAGCCCAGCCGAGCCCGAGGAACGTGAACTGGCGCGCGTCGAGCGCCCCGTCGGGCAAGGGCGCGCTGAGCGCCTCGGCCGCCGCGGCGACGAGCGGCGGCGCCTCGGCGCAGAGATGGACGCGGACGAGCATCACGACGCTCGTCGCGAAGCGGGTCGCGACGATGGCCTCCTCGTCGGCGAAGGGGAGCGCGATCGAGAACGTCCCCGCTTTGGCGATCGGCGTGTCGGGCTGGGCGGTGATCGCCGTCGTCGGCGTGCTCGGGGGCACGAGCGCCATCGCCTCGAGCACCTCGGTCGTTGTCCCGGTTCGCGAGACGAACACCAGGCGGTCGTAGCGGCGGCCCGCCGGCAGCAGCGAGGCGGCGTAGGCGTCCGTCTCGCCCTCACCGGCGCCCTCTCGCAGCGACGCGTAGACCTGGGCGACGTTGTGCGAGGTCCCGCAGCCGGCGACGGCAACCCGCTCGCCCTTGCGCGGCAGCGCCTCGCCCACCTCGCCGGCGAGCGCGGCCGCGAGCTCCCAGCAGCGAGGCTGGCTCTCGATCTCGGCGGCGACGTGGGACATGGTCCTCACCCCGGTTTCCTCTCGCGCGGGCAGGTCGGTGCGCGATTCTGCTCGCTCAATGGCATTCTCGCGCAGATTCGCGCAGGAAGGCGCGCTCCGGGCACGTTCGGGGCACGTTCGGGGCGCGCCGGGCCGGCTCCGCTAGCGCGGGCGGGCCACCCTCACGAGCGACCCGGGTCGGGCGTCGAGGAGGGCGTCGCCGCGCCCGCCGTTCACCGAGCAGGCCAGACAGCCGTCGCTGTCGAGCAGGAGCACCGTCTCGCCGATCCCGACGTCGGAGAAAGCGGTGCCGAAGACGGCGTGGAGGCGCTTGCCCGACCAGTCGACGACCAGCGGGTCGCCCGCTCGCGCGCCGAGCTCCTCGACGACCGGTCTGCTGGCGCTCAGCTGGACGTTCCCGAAGCCGTCGACCTGGAGGACCTCCGCTTCGAGCGCCCCGTCGCCCCGCAGGCGCGCCACTGGCCGTTCGAGGCGGACGAGGCCGCCCGGCTCGCAGCGCGTCCCGACCTCGGAGAGCGACGCGCCGCGGAGGAGGTGGGCTGCGACCGGGACGAAGACGTCCCGCCCGTCGAAGGTCTTCGCCCGGCCTTCGAGGAACCATTGCTCGTCGTCGAGCACGACGGCCTCCTCGACGCCGCCCGCGGCGTCGGCGGCCCACACGAGCAGGCCGTTGTCCGGTCCGACGAAGAGGCGCCCGCCGGCTCGCAGCGCCACGGGGCGGCGGGCGCTCCCGACGCCGGGGTCGACGACTCCGACGTGCACGCCGGGGGGAAGGAGCCGGACGGCGCGCTCGAGGCGAAGGGCGCCGAGGCGGACGTCCCCGTGAGGGATCGAGTGATCGAGGTCGATCACGCGCGCAGCTGGCGAGATGGAGTACGCGACGAGGTGGAGCGTGCCGACGAAGCCCGCCTCGTAGCCGAAGTCGGTGAGCAGGGTCAGGCAGGGCGGAGCATCCGTCATCGCGTCATGGAAGTGTACGAGGCCGCACGCTCCTGGCGGCTGGGCGAGCGCGCCGACCGTGGTCTTGACCTCACACAATACGAACCGCGGACCGACGATCGCCGGGCCGATCATCGACCTCGGCTGACGATCTCCTGGCCGGCCGCCATCTCCGGGACAGACCCGGACCCTGCTCCGGGGACCGCGTTCGGAGATCCCCCCTCGTGAAACAGCCGTCCGCGATGCTTGCCGGAGGACAGCCCGAAGGAGGGCGCACGTTGCCCGAGGCTCAGACGATCAAGACCCTGGTCCTGGCAAAAGCCGCGCCGGTGATGACCCACGACCTGGACGAGACCGTATGCGTCGCCGGCGTCCGCCTTGACGGCGAGCGCCGGGAATGGGTCCGCTTGCATCCGGTCCCATTTCGAGACCTCGCCGACGACAGCAAGTTCGCCAAGTACCAAGTCTTAGAGGTCGACGTCCGTCGTCATCGCACGGACCGACGCCCGGAGACTTCGACGCCGGTCTACGGCACGACCGAGTCTCTTCGACGATCCCGAGAGACCCAAGCTGCCTTTCGAGGTGGTCCCCTGGCGGTTCAGCTATCAGTACCACTGCGCCGCGAAGGGATGCGGCGGCCACGATCAGACGATCGTCGATTGGGAAGTGGTCACCCTCTGGCGACACGTCCGACATCGGGCCGACTGGCGAGACGCGATGAGGGAGAAGTTCGAGCACCAGATGTGGACACAGCGAGACTCCGCTCTCTTCGTGGGGAACATGGAGCAGTACCCGACGAGCTTCTTGGTCCTGGGGGTGTTCTGGCCCCCTAAGGGGACCATCCAGGGAGTGCTCGGCTCTTGAGCGCGCGACTTGCCTCGGGGAGCAGCCTCGGCGACCATCGTCGGGTGCCGGGTGGGATCTACAGCGTGGGCTACGAGGGCATGGAGGCGCGCACCCTCGTCGACCACCTGACCTGGGCCGGCGTCACGCTCCTCATCGACGTTCGGCTGAACCCGGTGAGCCGCAAGCCTGGTTGGTCGAAACGCTCGCTACAGGCGACGCTCGAGGCAGCGGGCATCGAATACCGGCACGAACGAGCCCTCGGCAATCCCCCGGACAACCGCGACTCGTTTCGACGAGGGGACGGTGACGAGGGTCGTCGGCGGATGCGCGAGATTCTCTCCAACGGCTCGGGACCGGCCCTGCAGCGCCTCGTGGACGACGCAGCGGTGCGACGTGTCGCCGTGCTCTGTGTCGAACGCGGAGCACGGCGCTGTCACCGCCAAGTGATCACCGATATGGCCCAGGAGCTCGACCCTTCCATCGAGGTTCGCCACATAGCCTGACAAACACGCGTTGGCGTCGAAACTGTCCGCGCCCATCGCCGACGCGCACCCGGACGTACGAAGGCCGTCATGAGACTGTAATAAAGTAGTTTGCAGAATTTCGTGGTCTTGCCCTCACACAATACGAACCACGGGCCGACGATCGCCGGGCCGGTGATCTCGCTCCTCGACCCCTGGCGGGACGAGCATCCGTAGGATCTGGACATGGCGAGGACCCGGAACCCGTGGCTCGGGCCGGCGGCTCGACCCGTCGCTGTCCCAGAAGACGTCGACGATCCGCGGCTGGAAAAGGCTTCGGGGCAAGTCGAGCTGCCGTTCCACATCCGCTGGAGCGAGCCTTACCTGACCTACGACCTGGCTCGACGTCCGCATCGGCTTCGCGTCTACGAGCAGGTGCTCAGAGAGGGCACGGAGGACGATGTGCGCTTCTACGTCGACGTCGACCAGCTCCTCGACCTCTTCGACGAGCTGGTCCTTCCTCCGACCGTTCGTCGAGCATGGGTGGACTGGTTCCGTCGTCATCGAGGGACCGAGCTCGACCTCGGAAGCGACGCTCGGATCCTCCCCGTCGATCGAGGTCCCGGCTTTCCGGTGCTCTCGGGCGAGGAGCTGGCAGTCGACAAGGTCCTGGCCGTGTTCGGCCGGGCGGAGCCGCGGGACTTCGCGGACCTCGTCGCGGTCGTCGATCGCTACGGGCTCGATCGACTGTTCGACCTGGCAGCGGAGAAGGATAGTGGCTTCGACCCCGGAGTCTTTGCCGAGATGGCCGACCGCTTCACTCGACTCCCCAGGGAGGAGTTTCTTCTCGACGACGATGGGTACAGCGAGCTGAGTCGAGCCGTCAGCGGCTGGCGTGCACGAGCGGTAGAGCTGGCCCGATCCAACCAACCGAGGCGTCATCTCGGACCTGATCGCGGTCCCGATCTCGGCCTTGGGCTGTGAGACCCCGCTCGCGACCTACGGTCATGTAACCGCAACAAAATAGTTTGCAGGATTTCGTGGGGACGGAGGGGATCGAACCCTCACTTGGAGCGTTTTAAGCGCCCTGCCTCTGCCGATTGGGCTACGTCCCCGTGCTCCTGACACGTTGCCACCGCTGGCAGCTCCTCGCCACGCCCGCCGAGCCGCCGCCGCGGCGCCCAGCCCGCAAGCCGGCAGCGCCTCCCGCCGTAAGGAGGGCGTGCGCGCCCTGGCCAATGCGTTGACAGAGTGAACCAATGTGGCCAGAGTGATGAAGTGTGGCCTGTGATGTTGCAGCGCACTCATGTGCCCTCTGTGCGCCGTGGGGCGCCCGCGCGCAGCAGGCTGCCCGCGCCCGCACCGGTCGCCGTCGCCGCGGCGCTCCTGGGCGCCGCCGCCCTCGCCTCGTCCCTCCCGGTCGCCGCGACGGCGGCGGCTGACGGGATCACCGCGCCGAGCCCGGGCCAGATCGGATCGGCGCGCGCCCGGGCCGCCGCCCTCGAAAAGCGCATCGCCGCCGATCAGGAGCGCGAGCAGATCGCCGGCGAGCGCTACGACGAGGCGACGGTCGTCCTCCAGCAGGACGAGCAACGCCTCGAGGCGGACCGGACGGCGATCGCGACCGAGGCCAGGCGGATCGTCGCCGCCCGCGCCCGGGTGCGCTCGGCCG
>DAHVLW010000178.1:0-5349 GCA_027320205.1 Acidimicrobiaceae bacterium | reverse complement strand
TACTCGCGAGGCGCTGCGCCGGCACTTCGAGGTCGACGCTGCCCACATCGTCGTCGCCGTCCTCGCTTCGCTCGCCGCGACCGGGCAGGGCAAGGCGGCGGACGTCGAGCGCGCCATCGCCGAGCACGACCTCGACGCCGACGCCGTCGACCCGCGGCTCGCCTGATCGACGATGGCGCTCCGGCTCACCGGCGACGCCGAGGTCGTCATCCTCCACCCCCTACGGACCCCTCGTCACCGAGACGCCCTGGGCGTCGGCTACTGAACTTCAACGACCAAAGCTCAGGAAGGACTCTCCCTCCTTGCGGGCGGAACTGCCTGCCGTAGCGCGGTCGAGGGGCGCCGGAGCGCCCCTCGACGCCGGTCCGTCGCCGGACCGTCAGATCTGCTGGGAAAGGCATCGGCGGCCGGTGTTGTCCTGGGGGGGACCAGCTCCCAGCCGGTGCGCCGACGGTGTCTGGTGGGTATTCGCCAGAGGGTCCAGCTTGCCGCCTAGCGGCCAGCCACCTCCAGGGTCCCGATGCGTTGACTGCTCAGTTGGACCACCTCCTTTCTCTGGTGCGCTCAGACTAGCAAGGCCGCTCCACCCGGTCGGGCATTCCCATGGACGTCCCAGGCTGCGGCCCGCGCGCCCGCGCCGTCGCCTCGGCCGGCCCTGGTGCGCCGGAGCCCGGCAATTTCTCCTACCCGTGTAGTGCAAATCCGCGACCGGACGTAAGATGGGCGCCATGGCACATCCGACCCCGCCGGCTCCCCCGACGGGGCACGAGCTCGAGCAGCCCGCCGGCGGCGTCGCGGCACCGGCGCCGCTGCTGCGCGTCGAGGGCCTCCACGTCGCAGCAGAAGGCACGGAGATCCTCCGCGGCGTCGACCTCACCGTCGGCGAGGGCGAGCTCCACGCCATCATGGGGCCCAACGGCTCGGGCAAGTCGACGCTCGCCAACGCCCTCCTCGGCAATCCCGCCTACGAGATCCGCTCCGGGCGCGTCCTCTACCGGGGCGAGGACGTGACGTCCCTCCCGCCCGACGCCCGGGCGCGCCGCGGCATGTTTCTCGCCTTCCAGTACCCGGAGGAGATCCCCGGTGTGCCGATCTCCCAGTTCCTCCGCCAGGCGGCGACGGCGCGGACGGGGTCGCCGGTCTCGGTGCTCGAGGTACGTGTGCGCCTCAGGGAGTGGCTCGAGCGACTCGGGATGGACCCCGCCTTCGGTGAGCGCCACCTGAACGACGGGTTCTCGGGCGGCGAGAAGAAGCGTGACGAGATCCTCCAGATGGCGCTGCTCCAACCGGACCTCGCCGTCCTCGACGAGACCGACTCCGGGCTCGACATCGACGGGCTGCGCACCGTGGCCCGCGGCGTGGAGGCGGTGCGCCGCGCCCGACCGGCGCTCGGCGTCGTCGTGGTCACCCACTACCGTCGCATCCTCGACGAGCTCGCCCCGGACCGGGTCCACGTCCTCGTCGAGGGGCGCATCGTCGAGAGCGCCGGTCCGGAGCTGGCGGCGCGGCTCGAGCGCGAGGGCTACGAGGCATGGCGCAGGTGACGGCCGAGAGCCCGGTCGCGGGCGTTAGCACCGTGACGGGCGGTAGCACCGTGACGGGCGGCAGCACATTGACGGCGGCGGCGCTCGACCCCCGGGCGCTTCGGACCGATTTTCCGCTCCTTGCGCCGGACCGCCCGGGCGGGCGGATCGTCTACCTCGACTCCGCGGCCTCGGCGCAACGCCCGACCGCCGTCGTCGAGGCGATGGACGAGTACTACGCCACGACGCACGCCAACGTGCACCGCGGGGTCTACGCGATCGCCGAGGAGGCGACCCGCCGCTACGAGCAGGCGCGCGCCGCCGTCGGGCGCTTCGTCGGCGCGCCGCACCCCGAGCGGGAGATCGTGTTCGCGAAGAACGCCACGGAGGCGATCAATCTCGTCGCCTACGCCTGGGGACGTCACGAGCTGCGCCGAGGAGACGCCGTCGTCCTGAGCGAGATCGAGCACCACGCCAACTTCGTCCCCTGGCTGATGCTCGCCGAGGAGATCGGCGTCGAGCTGCGCTTCCTCCGCCTCGGCGCCGACTACCACCTCGACCTCTCCGATCTCGACCGGCTCGTCGACGGGGCGCGCCTCGTCGCGGTCACCTGTGCCTCGAACGTCCTCGGCACGATCGTCGACCTCTCCCCGATCGTCGCCGCGGCGAGGCGCGCCGGGGCGCTCGTCCTCGCCGACGGCGCCCAGCTCGTCCCCCACCGACCGCTCGAGGTCCGCTCGCTCGGCGTCGACTTCCTCGCGTTCACCGGCCACAAGATGCTCGGGCCGACGGGGATCGGCGTGCTCTGGGCCCGGGAAGACCTCCTCGACGCGATGCCGCCGTTCCTCGGCGGTGGCGAGATGATCGCCGACGTGCGCCTCGACGGCTTCACTCCGACCGAGATCCCGTGGCGGTTCGAGGCGGGCACCCCGCCGATCGCCGAGGCGGTCGGCCTGGAGGCGGCCGTCCGCTATCTCGAGGGCGTCGGGATCGAGCGGGTGCGGGACCACGAGGCAGCTCTCACCGCCTACGCGATCGGGCGCCTCGAGGCAGCCCACGGCGACAAGATCACGGTCTTCGGCCCGCAGCCGGATCCGCGACGGCGCAGCGGGGTCATCTCCTTCGCCTTCGACGGCGTCCATCCCCACGACGTCGCGCAGGTCCTCGACACGAGGAACGTCTGCGTCCGGGCCGGGCACCACTGCGCCAAGCCGCTCATGCGCCATCTCGGCGTCGCTGCGACGACGCGCGCCTCCCTCTACCTCTACAACGACGAGGAGGACGTCGACACGCTCGTCGAAGCGCTCGGCGAGGTCCGTAGGCTGTTCGGGTAGGAACGATGTCTGGGCTCGAAGACCTCTACCGGGAGATCATCCTCGACCACTACCGCGCGCCGCGCAACCGCGGCGAGCTCCCGACCCCGCCGGCACACCGCGTCGAGGGCTTCAACCCCCTCTGCGGCGACGAGGTCGTCCTCTACCTCCAGGTCGCCGGCGGGGTGATCGCCGACGTGCGCATCGGCGGCCAGGGCTGCTCGATCAGCCAGTCGTCGGCGTCGATGATGTCGGCCGCGGTCAAGGGGAAGCGGGTCGAGGAGGCGCGGGCGCTCGTGCGGTCGTTCAAGGCGATGATGTCGATCCACGAGCAGCACCTCGACGCCGGTGGCGCGGTCGCAGACGCCAACGGCGCGCACGCCGAGGGCGAGCAGGCGCCCGAGCCCGTCGACCCCGAGGCGCTCGGCGAGCTCGCCGCTCTCCAGGGCGTCGTGAAGTTCCCCGTCCGGATCAAGTGCGCCACGCTGTCGTGGAACACCCTCAGCCAGGGTCTCGACGAGCTGGAGGTCGAGGCCGGCTAGGTCTCGACGACGAGGCCCCCGAGGTCGGGCTCGAGCTCGAGGGCTCTCCCGAGGACGCCGGTGCGCCTCAACGCCGCCTCGCCAGCCTCGCGGACCTTGGCCGCCTCGCCCCCGCTCCGGCAGACGGCGAGCAGGCTGGGCCCTGCGCCTGACCAGCACGCGATCGCGGCGCCGGCCTCCTCCAAGGCCGCGAGCAGCTCCGGCGCCTCGGGAAACAGCGCGGCGCGCGGCGCCTGGTGGAGCCGGTCCTCGCCCGCGGCGCGCTCGAGCAGTGAGGCGTCGGCGAGTCCGGCGAGGAGCAGTGCCAGCCGGCCGAGGTTGGCGACCGCGTCGGCGAAGGGCACGGATGCCGGCAGCACGGCGCGCGCCGTCGAGGTCGCGAGGCGCCGATCGGGGACAAGGAGGACGAAGCGCAGCGCAGGGTCGAGCGGCAGCCGCCGGACGACGGGCGTGCCCCCGACCATCGGCGCGGCGACGAGGCCGCCGAGGGCCGAGGCTGCCGCGTTCTCCCCGTGGCCGTCGCAGCGCGCCGCGACCGCGAGCGGGTCCGCCGCGCCGGCCGCTGCCGCGGCCGCCAGGGCGAGGGCTGCCGACGAGCCGATCCCCCGCCCGACGGGGATCGAGGAGCGGACGGCGACGGCGATGTGGTCGTGGCCCCGCACCTCGGCGGCCACACGGGCCGCGAGATGGCTCGAGTCCTGGGGGAGATCCGCCCCCTCGCCCTCGGTGCGCACCGAGAGCCGCGGGGCGTCGGTCACCTCGACCTCGACGTGGAGGGCGAGGGCGAGGCCGAGGACGTCGAAGCCGGGCCCGAGGTTCGAGGTCGAGCCGGGCGCTCGTGCCCGCACGGGCGCTCAGCCCGATGCGGCGGCGCGCCCGGCCGCCTGCATGAAGCCTGCAGGGGCCGACGGGATCGGCACGCCTGCAACGACGGGGATCGACAGGTCGAGGCCGCCGCTCGAGCGGACAAGGAGCGTGGCGATCCTCGCGCCCGGTCCGGCGCCCACCGGGATCCCCGCCTCGCTCTCGACGAGGCGGGTCGTGACGACTGTGCCCGGCCAGGTGACGAGCGCGCTCGGCATCGACGGAGCGACGAGGGGCACCGGGTGCCGGCTCCAGGCGAGCAACGCCTCGCCGACCCGGCCGTGCGCCGAGCCGATCTGCACGCGACGGAGCGCGCCCGACGTCCTTGCGAGCAGCGCCTCGTCGGCGCGCGCGGCGCCGTAGAGGCCGTCGGGTTGGCCGAGGGCAACCGTGACGACGAGGACGCTCCGGCCACCCACGTCGCGGTACGCCGCGGTGACGAGGCAGCCCTGCGCCGCCCCCGTGAAGCCCGACTTCACCCCGACGATCCCGTCCACGCCGAGGGCGGGGTTGTAGTTCCAGATCGTCCCGGCCACCGGGAAGGCGCGGCTCGGGTAGGCGACGATGCGGCGGGCGACGGGGTAGGACATGAGCTTCGTCGCGAGCTCTGCCTGGTCCGCCGCCGTGCTCCGCGACCGGGGGTCGACCCCGCTGGCGTCGGCGTAGTGGGTGTGGTCGAGCCCGAGGGCGCGTGCCTCCGCGTTCATCTTCTTGACGAAGGCCTTCTCGCTGCCGGCGTCCCAGGCGGCGAGCACGGTCGCGATGTTGTCCCCGGAGGGGATGAGGAGAGCCTCGAGGAGCTGGTACTCGCTCAGCACCTCGCCGGCGCGCACCGGGACCGTCGAGTCGCCGATGGAGGAGTCCCTCGCCCACATGGCGACGTCGGCGCGCGTCATCCGCACCCTCGGGCCGCCGCGCCCGAGCGCGAGCGGGTGGTCCTCCAGCACGAGAAGCGCGGTCATCATCTTCGTGACGCTGGCGATCGGCACCTCGCGCTCGCGGGGCGAGCGGGCGACGAGGCCGGACCCGAGCACGGCGACGGCTCCCTGACCGTTCTGGGGCCAGGGCAGTGGGGCCTCGCGCTGCCCGCCGGCGACCATCCTTCCG
>DAHVLW010000172.1:0-4946 GCA_027320205.1 Acidimicrobiaceae bacterium | reverse complement strand
AGAGCAGGCCTGGCCACTCGGCCGGGTCCAGGTGCGGCCGGGCGTCGACGTTGGCGACCACGGCGGGCGAGGGCTCGCGGAAAGTCGCGCCGGCCAGCGCCTTGCGCAGCCGGTGTCGGGCGGTCGCCATGTAGGGGGTGTGGAAGGCCCCGCCCACGGGAAGCGCGACGAGCCGCTTGGCGCCGAGGTCCCGGGCCACGGTCCCGGCGCGCTCGAGACCCTCGGCCGAGCCGGCGATGACGACCTGGCCGGGCGCGTTGTAGTTGGCGACCCAGACGTCGGACTCGGCCCTCATGCAGGCCGCCTCGACCCCGTCGTCGGCGAGGCCGAGCACCGCGGTCATCGTCCCGCGTGCCTGCTCCGCGGCGTCCTGCATCGCCGCGCCGCGCTCGGCGACCAGGCGGAGGCCCTCCTCGTAGCCGAGCGCCCCCGTGGCGACGAGCGCCGTGTACTCGCCCAGGCTGTGGCCGGCCGCGGCCTGCGGCTCGAGTCCGACACGCTCGGCCGCGTCGAGCACGACGAGGCTCTGCACGAACGTCGCGAGCTGGGCGTTCGCCGTCTCTGTGAGCGTGTCCTGATCAGCGTCGAGGAGGAGCGAGCCGACGTCGGCGTCGAGGACCTCGCTCGCGTGCTCGACGAGCTCCCAGGAGGGATGCCGCGCCCAGGCGGCGCCCATCTGCGGCCTCTGGGATCCCTGACCTGGAAAGGTGAACGCAAGCAACCGACTCGCTCCCTTCGGACGAAGGTTTCGACCTGCCGGCCGGGCACGGGGTTACGCTGCGGCGGTCCTCACGGCGCGGGGCCGCTGACCGGGAACGGTAGTTGATGATCGGCACGGGACGCAGGGTCGGTCGCGCCGGCGGCTCGGCCGCAGGGCGCGGCGAGGCGAGACGGGTCGCCGCGCGGCGCGCGCGGGCGGGCAGGGTCGCTCTCGGCCGGACGGCGGAGGTGGCGCGCGTCGTCGCGCGCCACGGCGCGCGGCTCGCCCGCCGCCGCCTCGCCGGAGGGTGGCGGGGGGCGGCTCGCGAGGTGCGCGAGACGCTCGGCGACCTCGGACCGACCTTCGTCAAGCTCGGCCAGGTCCTCTCGACGCGCCCTGACCTCGTGCCGCCGGTGATCGAGTCCGAGCTCGCCGCGTTGCAGGACTCGGCGACGCCCGTGCCGGCCGACGCCGTGCGCCGGGCGCTGCGCCGGGAGCTCGGGCGCGACCCCGGCGCCGTCTTCGCCGAGTTCGACGCGATGCCGATTGCCTCCGCCTCGATCGGCCAGGTGCACGGCGCACGGCTGGTCGACGGCCAGGAGGTGGTCGTGAAGCTGCGCCGGCCCGGCGTCGCCGCCGTCGTCGAGCAGGACCTCGTCGTGCTCGCCCTCGGCGCCTCGCTCGTCGGCCAGATTCCCGGGCCGCTCCGGCGCGTCGACGTCGTCGGGTTCGTCGAGCAGTTCGCCGAGACGATCCGCGGCGAGCTCGACTACGTCGCCGAGGGGCGCAACGCCGAGCGCGTCCGGCGCGACCTCGCCGACCTCCCGGTCCACGTCCCCGCGGTCGTCTGGAAGGCGACGACGCACGGTGTGCTCACGCTCGAGCGGATCCGGGGCACGAAGATCGACGACCTCGACGAGCTCGACCGGGCGGGCGCCGACCGCCCGGCGCTCGCGAGGACGCTCGCCCAGGTCTACCTGACGATGGTCTTCGCCCACGGTTTCTTCCACGCCGACCCACATCCCGGCAACTTCTTCGTCGAGCCCGGCGGCCGGCTCGCGATGGTGGACTTCGGGATGGTCGGGACGGTGCCGAGCGAGGTCCGCTTCGGCCTCGTCGACCTCCTCCTCGCGCTCGTCGGGCACGACACCCGACGGCTGCTCGCCGCGATGCGCCGTCTCGGCGTCGTGCCCGCGACCGTCGACGAGGACCGGCTCGTGAAGGATCTCGACCGGCTCACGGCCTCCTCGATCGAGGTGGCGGTGGGCGACCTGCGCCTCGCCCCGCTCGTCGCCGACCTGATGGGCGAGAGCAGGCGCCATCGTCTCGCCTTCCCGAGAGACCTTGCGCTCCTGGTCAAGACGGTCGTGATGTGCGAGGGCCTCGCCGCCCAGCTCGACCCGGCCTTCGCGCTTCCCGAGGTGCTGGTCGCCTTCGCCGCGACCGGCCTTTCCGGCACGGGGAAAGGACGGCCTGAGTGCCCGGAGCGGGGCTCGAACCCGCACGTCCTCTCGGACAGCGGCTTTTGAGGCCGCCGCGTCTGCCATTCCGCCATCCGGGCGCCGGTGGCCACGCACGCCGGCCGCCGCTGCACGTTACCGCCAGGGCTGCCGGGCCGTTAGCGTCGCTGCCGTGAGGCTGCTCGCTGCGGGGCTGCTTCGTCTCGAGCTCCAGCTCACAAGGACCGTCGCGTCCGCTGCCGGCGAGCACGGGCGCCGACCGGTCGTGCTCGTGCGCCTCGAGACGGACGCAGGGCCGGGCTGGGGCGAGTGCGCCGCGCTCGCCGCGCCGAGCTACACCGAGGAGCATGCCGACGGGGCGGAGCAGGTCCTCGCCCAGCACCTCCTGCCCCTCCTGCTCGAACAGGGCGCGCCCGACGAGGGCGTGGAGTCGGCGCTCGACCGCCTGGAGGTCGTGAGGGGCCACCGCATGGCGAAGGCGGCCGTCGAGATGGCGCTGCTCGACGCCGACCTGCGCGCCTCGGGCCGCTCGCTCGGCGCGCGCCTCGGCGCGACGAGTGCCCGTGTCCCCGCGGGAGCGACGGTCGGGATCGGTCGACCCGCTGCCGTCCTCGCCGAGGTCGCCGCGGCGGTCGGGGCAGGGATCCGGCACGTGAAATGCAAGATCGCTCCGGGCGCCGACCTCGCGCTGGTCGAGCCGGTGCGCGAGACCTACCCGGACCTCGACCTCTCCGTCGACGCCAACGGCGCGTACCGTCTCGGGAGGCGGGAGGACCTCGAGAGCCTCCGCGCGCTCGACAGGCTCGGGCTCACCGCCCTCGAGCAGCCGCTCGCCCCGGACGACCTCGTCGGCCACGGGGAGCTCTCCCGGCTCATCGAGACGCCGGTGCTGCTCGACGAGTCGGTCCCCAGCCTGGGCGCGCTCGAGGCGGCGATCGCCCTCGGCGCCTGCGACGGCGTGAGCCTCAAGCCGGCGCGGCTCGGCGGGGTGCTCGCCGCCCGGAGCGCCGAGCGCCGCTGCGCAGCCGCCCGGCTCCACTGCAGCCCGGGAGGGATGTTCGAGACCGGGCTCGCCCGGGCGGCGTCGCTCGCCGTCGCCGCGCTGCCCGGGGTCGACCTTCCCGGCGACCTCGGACCGAGCGACCGCTACTTCTCCCCGGACCTCACCGAGCCGATCCGGCTGGTCGACGGCGAGCTCGCGGTGCCGACCTCGCCCGGGATCGGCGCCGAGCCGCTGGAGGACGTGCTGGAGGCGGCCACCGTTCGCTCGAGGACGATCCGGGCGTGAGCGCCGCCGCCCGGCCGACCGGGCGGCGGCGCGACGCGCCCACCAGCCGCCGGCACCCCCCGGGGGCGCAGGCATGCTGCGCCCTGGTCGAGCACCTCTACACTTGGCCCCGTGCGCATCCGAGCCGAATCGGGCCGCCAGCGCGTCGAGCGGCGGCTGTTCGACGTGCACGCCCGGCTCGAGCGCGCCCGTGCGGAGCTGGCGCTCGCCGACGAGCAGCTCGCCGCCCTCGACGAGTCGGCCGAGGAGGCGAAGATCCGCATGCTCGTCGCCGAGACGCCGCTCGCCGAGCGGGAGTGGCACGAGGCGCGCCGCCACGCCGACGTGATGGCGCGCAGCCGGGACGCGGCGCGGACCGCCGTGGCGGAGCTGGAGCGCGCCCAGGACGAGCTGTTGTCCCAGCTCATCGTCTGACCGACCGAGGAGGAAGCGTGGGGCGCACCGTCGTCATCGCCGAGGACGAGGCGATCGTCCGCCTCGATTTGCGCGAGACGCTCGAAGAGGAGGGCTACGAGGTCGTCGGGGAGACCGGGCGGGGCGACGAGGCCGTCGAGCTCGTGCGCGCCCACCGCCCCGACCTCGTCATCCTCGACATCAAGATGCCGGGGATGGACGGGCTCCAGGCGGCGCACGAGATCAACCGCGAGCGGCGCAGCGCCGTGCTCATCCTCACGGCGTTCAGCCAGCGTGACCTGATCGAGCAGGCACGCGACGCAGGCGCCCTCGCCTACCTCGTGAAGCCCTTCCAGAAGGAGGAGCTGCTCCCGGCGATCGAGGTCGCGCTCGGGCGCTATGCCGAGATGCAGGCGCTCGAAGCCGAGAACGCCGCCCTCTCCGACGACAAGCGCGGTCTCGAGCACCAGCTCGAGACCCGGCGATGGGTCGATCGCGCCAAGGGCAAGCTCATGGACGACCACGGCATGACCGAGGCGAAGGCGTTCGCCTTCATCCAGCAGACGGCGATGAACAGCAGGACGACGATGCGCGAGGTCGCTGCCGACGTCGTCGAGGGGCGGACCGCACCGTAGGTCGCGGGTGCCGCACGGGCGCCCCTCGGGCGCCGCACGGCCGCTTGGCGCGGCGCCCGGCAGGTTCGCCTGACCTGCGCCGGGGCCTTTCCGGCGCCGGACGGCTTACGATCGCAACGGTGGCGACGTACTTCCTCCTCGACGGGCATTCGCTCGCCTTCCGTGCCTGGTTCGCGTTGCAGGACGCCGGCATGGCGACGTCCTCGGGACAGCAGACCCAGGCGGTCTACGGCTTCGTCTCGATGGTCACGAAGCTGCTCGCAGACTTTCACCCAGACGGGATGGCGGTCGCCTTCGACCGGCGCGAGCCGACCTTCCGTGACGAGATCGCCGCCGACTACAAGGCTGGCCGACCGCCGACTCCCGAGCCCCTGGTCGCCCAGGTCGAGCTGATCCGCGAGCTCGTCGAGGCGCTCGGGATCCCCTGCCTCGACGCGGTCGGCTTCGAGGCCGACGACGTCATCGCGACG
>DAHVLW010000016.1:0-3083 GCA_027320205.1 Acidimicrobiaceae bacterium | reverse complement strand
AGGCCGAGCGGACGCCCGGCATCTTCTCGGTGACAAGCCGGATGCCACACTCCAGCGGGTCGACCCGGATCATCGCGTCGACCAGCCGGTGCGAGGCGCCCGGCGGGCGTGCGCGCTCAGCGCCGCGGCCCGCCGCGCCGGCGGGGCCCGCCGGAGCGCGGCCCGCTCGGCGGCCGGGCGTCGGCCGGGCCGAGACGGCCGAAGTCCCGCTCGATCTCGGCGGCGAACTCGTCCTCGAACGACACCCGCTTCGGGCCGCCGTCGTTCGGTCGCTCGGCGCCGGCCGCCCCTTCGGACGGGCGAGCGGCCGACGCGTGATCGGGCTTGGCTCCCCCGATGCGCTCGCCGTCCTCTCCGACGAGAGAGAGGGAGACCTTGCCCTGGGGATCGATGTCGTCGACGATCACCCTGACGTCCTGCCCGAGCGTGACGACGTCCTCGACGCGTTCGACGCGCTTGCCCCCGCCGAGGCGGCTGATGTGGAGGAGGCCGTCGCGGCCGGGAAGGATGTTGACAAAGGCGCCGAACTTCGTGATGTTCACGACCTTGCCGTCGTAGACGCCGCCGACCTCGGCGACGGGCGGGTCGAGGATGAGCTCGATCCGCCGGCGAGCCTCGTCGACGGCGACGGACTCCTTCGCCCCGATCGTGACCCTGCCGACACCACCCTCGTCGTCGATGGCGATGTCGGCACCGGTCTCCTGCTGAAGGGTGTTGATCACCTTGCCCTTCGGGCCGATCACCTCGCCGATCTTGTCGACGGGGATCTCGAAGGTCACGATCTTCGGCGCGTGCGGCTTCACGCCGGGCGCCGGCTCGGCGATCGCCTTCGCCATCACCTCGAGCACCGCGAGGCGCGCCTCGCGCGCCTGGCGCAGCGCTTGGGCGAGCACCACGGCCGGCAGGCCGTCGATCTTCGTGTCGAGCTGGAGGGCGGTGACGAAGTCGCGCGTCCCTGCGACCTTGAAGTCCATGTCCCCGAAGGCGTCTTCGGCGCCGAGGATGTCGGTGAGCGTCGTGTACTTGCCCTCGGCGTGCACAAGGCCCATCGCGATGCCCGCCACCGGCGCCTTGATCGGGACCCCGGCGTCCATCAGCGACAGCGTGGAGGCGCAGACCGAGGCCATCGAGGTCGAACCGTTGGAGGAGAGCACCTCCGACACGAGCCTGAGGGTGTAGGGGAACTCCTCCTCGAGCGGCACGACGGGGAGCAGCGCCCGCTCGGCGAGCAGACCGTGGCCGATCTCCCGCCGCTTCGGGCCGCGCAGGAAGCCCGTCTCGCCCGTCGAGAAGGGTGGGAAGTTGTAATGGTGCATGTAGCGCTTCGTCTCGTCGACCCCGATGGTGTCGAGCTGCTGGCTCATGCGCGGCATCCCGAGCGTCGCGACGTCGAGCACCTGGGTGTCGCCCCGCTGGAACAGCCCCGACCCGTGCGCCGTCGGGATCAGGCCGATCTCGGCCGAGAGCGGGCGGATGTCCGTCGTGCTGCGCCCGTCGATGCGGACGCCCTCCTCGACGATGCGCCTGCGGACGATCTTCTTGGTGTGGGCGCGCACCGCCGCCTTGACCTCCCGCTCGCGCCCGGGGAGCTCCTCCTCGAGGGTGGCGAGCACCTCGGCCGTGGCGGCGTCGAGCGCCGAAGCGCGCTCGGACTTCGTCGTGATCGCGTTCGCGGCGGCGATCGCCTCGCCGCCGACCGCGACGACCCGACCGTAGACGTCCTCGCCGTAGTCGACGAACAGCTGATAGGGGATCGTCGGCTTGGCTCCGGCGAGGCGCACGAGCTCCCGCTGGAGCTCGATCGACTCTCGGATCCACTGCTTCGCCGCCTCGATCCCCTGGGCGATGACCTCCTCGGTCGCCTTCGGCGCGCCTTGCTCGTAGTACTGCCAGGCCCGCTCGGTCCCGCCGGCCTCGACCATCATGATCGCGATCTCGGCGTCGGGCTCCTCCGACAGCGCCCGCCCGGCGACGACGAGCTCGAAGGTCGAGGCGTCACCCTGCTGGTAGGTGCAGTGGGGCAGCCACTCGCCTTCGGTCGAGAACGCGACGCGCACCGCGCCGATCGGGCCGTCGAAGGGAACCCCGGAGATCATGAGGGCGGCCGAGGCGCCGTTGATCGCGACGACGTCGTGGGGGTTCTCCTGGTCGGCCCCGAGGACCGTCCCGACGACGTGCACCTCGTTGCGGAAGCCGTCGGGGAACGAGGGGCGGAGCGGCCGGTCGATGAGCCGGTCGATGAGGATCGCCTGGTCGCTGGCACGGCCCTCGCGGCGGAAGAACGAGCCGGGGACCTTGCCGGCGGCGTACATCCGCTCCTCGACGTCGACCGTCAGGGGAAAGAAGTCCTGCCCCTCGCGGACGCTGCGCGAGGCCGTCGCTGTGACGAGGACCATCGTGTCCCCGATGCGGGCGACGACGGCGCCGTCCGCCTGGCCGGCAAGCTTGCCGGTCTCGAACGTGAGGGTGCGGTCGGTCCCGGAGATCGGGGCCGACACCTTGATCGCATCTGGCATGTCGCTCCTAGGTGCTCGAGGGCACCTGCGCCGGCCAGTTCCCAGTGGTCGAGCACCCGATCGTGCCGAGGACCCGGCGACTGGCAGCTGACCCCTGCGGGTGCCGCAACTGTCGTGGGACCTGCCGTTGCGGGTGCCCGGCCCGGCAGAGCCCTATGTGCTGCCGGGCAGATCTCGCTGCCCGGCGGGTCCCCCGAGCTCCCGCCGGCAAGAGGCCGGCGGTCGGGGCGGCTCCTAGCGGCGGATGCCGAGCCTGGCGATCAGCCCGCGATAGCGCTCGACGTCATTGGCCCTCACATAGTCGAGGAGCCTCCTCCGGCGCCCGATGAGCTTCATCAGGCCCCGGCGGGTGTGGTGGTCGCCCTTGTGGAGACGGAGGTGCTCGGTCAGGTGGTTGATCCGCTCCGTGAGGAGCGCCACCTGGACCTCGGGCGAGCCGGTGTCGGTGTCGTGAAGCCGGTGCTCGGTGATCGTCGCCGTCTTGTCGGACATGCGCGCTGCAGACCTCAGGTTTGGCTCGAGCCCCGACCGTTCGAGCCGATGCCCGGACGCCCGGAGGACAGGACC
>DAHVLW010000022.1:0-2734 GCA_027320205.1 Acidimicrobiaceae bacterium | reverse complement strand
GTCGCCGGCGCCGGCGGCGGGAGGAGGGACTGCTTGTACTCGCGCTCGACCTTCTTGACGAAGCGCTGCTGGCTCGCGATCGACTGCTCCACCTGCGCCTTCCTCTGCGCGACCTCCCGAACCAGCGCGCGCTGCTGTACCACCGCTCGGGCGAGGCGCTGCGCGTCCTGCCGGTACCGCTCCTGGGCCACCGTGGCCCTCGCTGCGGCGTCGCGGTTCTGCTGGGAGAGGGTCTGCAGGAACTGCACCTTGTCGCTGAGCTGCGCGAGGGAGGTCGAGTTGAGCAGGAGCGCCAGCTCGGACCCGGTCGACTCGTACGCTGCCGTCGCCCCCTGGGCCACCAGCGTGGAGTAGTGTCGGGCCTGCGCCGCGTCGACCTTCATCTGCGCCTGGGCGTTCGCGAGCGCGGCCTCGACCTGCGAGAGGTGGTAGACGGCCCCATCGTAGGCCTCGACCGCCCGGCCCTGTTCGGCGATGAGTGCGGCGAGCTTCTGCTTCGCGGCGACGACATCGGCGTGGGTCGGCGCGGCCTGAGAGATCGCGGGGAGGCCAGCGGCGAAGAAGACTCCGAGGGCTGCGGCGGCTGCGAGCTGGAAGGCTCGCGCTCGCGTATGTCTCCTCACGCTCCGCATAGCAAAGGGGCTGCATCGCAGCCCGCCGTACCTTACCGGGCGCCAACCTGCTCGTCAACCACATCCGGGCTCATCGGACGGTTCGGCCAGCCACTTGAGCGGCGTGCGGCCGTCCGTCCCGCCGGCGTCCTCAGCCGCCGATCGACCGGTAGAGGACGAAGGCGGCAACCGCCAGGATCACGTAGGCGAACCAGCGCGTGAGCCGCGCCGCCGGGACCCGGCCCGACAGGGCGGCGCCGGCGACCGCGCCGACGAGGCCCGCGCCGACGAACAGCACCGTGATGAGCGGCGCGACGTGGCCGTGACCGAGGTGGGCGATGAAGGCCGCCGCCGAATTGATCACGATCACGACGAGCGAGGTCCCGACGGCCGCCTGCATCGGGAGCCGGAGCAGCAGCACCATCGGCGGCACGATCAGGAACCCGCCGCCGACGCCGAACAGCCCGGTCAGGAACCCGACGCCGAGGCCGGAGGCGAGAGCCAGCGAGAGCCGCTCCGCGCCGGGGCCTTCCTCGTGCCCCGCGACGGCCTCGCGCCCGTGACGCAGGTCGGGGGAGGCGGCCGCCGCGACGACCCCTGCGGAGTCCCGGGAGGCCCCGGCGGCCGCGGAGGTGGCCACGACCTCGGCCGGCCGGGGTCCCTCGGTGGCCCGCTCGCGTCGCCCGCGGCGTAGCATCCCGACGGCGGCCACGAGCATCAGGAGGGCGAAGCCGATCAGCAGCATCCGGGCGTCGAGGTGCCGGCTCACGGCCGCTCCCAGGAACGAGCCGCCGATGCCCGTCGCCCCGAAGGGCAGGGCGGTCGCCCAGCGGACGCGTCCCGCCCGCAGGTGCGAGACGGCGCCGCCGGCGGCCGCCGCGCGGACCACGAGCAGCGAGGTCGGGATGGCCTCGGCGACCGGCAGGCCGATCCCGTAGACGAGGGCCGGCACGGCGAGGATGGACCCGCCGGCGCCGAGCAGGCCGAGCGAGAACCCGATGATGCCGCCGAACAGGACGGCCAGCGCGTCGTGCATCGTTTCCCCTAGGACAGCTGCAGGAACATCCGCTCGAGCTCCTGCTCGGTGTGCTCGGGGGTCCGCCCCGCGAGCTCGTCGTCGATGCAGGTGCGCAGGACGTGGGTGAGCAGGCGGAAGCCCGTCTGGTGCAGGCCCCGCGAGGCCGCGGAGATCTGCTGGACGACCTCGTGGCACTCGCGCCCGGTCTCGATCATCCGGATGATGCCGCCGACCTGTCCCTGGACTCGCTGGAGCTGCCGCACGATCGTCTCGCGGGTCGCCTCGTCGAGCCCGTGCCGCTCGTCGGTCGCAGCCGTCGCCATGGGGTCCTCCCTCCGTCTCGTGTCACTCGTGCCCGCGCGCGAGCGGGCGACCGCTCGTCCACCAGGCGAGCGTACCCCCGGCGACGTTGCGGACGTCCCGGAAGCCCGCCTGCACGAGCATGCGCGTGGCCACCGCGCTGCGGCTCCCGGTCTGGCAGATCACGTACGTCGGCCGATCGCGGTCGAGCTCGTGCAGCCGCAGGTGCAGCGAGCCGAGCGGGACCAGGACGGCGCCGGCGACATGGCCGGCACCGAACTCGTCGGGCTCGCGGACGTCGACGAGCTGCACCGGCGCCTCGCGGCCGCGCACCTCCTCGAGGTCCGTCACCGAGATCTCCGGAACCCCACCCCCGAACCAGAACGACATCTGGTCGCCCCCTCTCGTGCCGAGCGCCGGGCGGCCCCACGCCGCCGGACGTTCAGGCTACCATACTGGGTAGGGTATACTTCGACAGACATCCGGTGGGGACCGGGAGATGAGAGACGGGGGGTTGCGATGGATGTCGACCTGTTCGTGACGGCGGGGCTTGGCGACGCGAGCTACCTGCTGTCGTCCGAGGGCGAGGCGGTCGTGGTGGACCCCCAGCGCGACGCGTGGCGGTTCCTGGCCGGAGCCGAGCGGCGTGGCGTCCGCGTCCGCGTCGTCGCCGAGACCCACGTCCACAACGACTACGTCACCGGAGCGCACGAGCTGCGCGCGGCCGCGGGCGCCGAGCTCGCGCTCCCGGCGACCGGCGGGTACGAGTTCCCGTTCCGTGCGATGGCGGAGGGAGAGGAGCTGC
>DAHVLW010000158.1:0-14995 GCA_027320205.1 Acidimicrobiaceae bacterium | reverse complement strand
AAGCGCACCCTCGACAGCTCGGCGGCGGTCAGCGTCGCGAGCACGTAGGACTGGTCCTTCTCCGGGTCACGGCCACGAAGCAGCCGGGGGCGCCGGCCCGGCGCGGCGCCGAGCCGCGCGTGGTGGCCGGTGGCGAGGGCGTCGAAGCCGAGCCGGAGCGCCCGACGGAGGAGGGCGGCGAACTTGAGGTGCCGGTTGCACTCGATGCAGGGGTTCGGCGTCCTTCCGGCGGCGTGCGCCGCGACGTAGGGCGCCACGACCGACGCCTCGAACTCCTCGACGAAGTTGAACACGTGGTGGTCGATCCCGAGGCGGTCGGCGACGGCCCGCGCGTCGCGGACGTCGGCCGCCGAGCAGCACCCCGAGCCGACGTCCCCGCCCCAGAGCTTCAAGGTCGCCCCGACGACCTCGTGGCCCGCGCGGGCGAGCAGGGCGGCGGCGACGGAGGAGTCCACTCCTCCAGACATCGCGACGAGCACGCGCACCGCGACAGTCTGCCAGCGGGCTGCGCGCCCCCTCCGACGCCGTCGCCTCAGGCCGCCCGGCGCAACCTCGTCACGGCATCGGCGACGACCTCGAGGGCGAGATCCACCTCCGCGTCGGTCGTCGTCGGGCCGAGCGAGAAGCGGACCGCTTCACGCGCCTCGCGCGTGCCCCACCCCATCGCGAGCAGCACGTGGCTCGGCTCGCGCGCCCCGCTCGCGCACGCCGAGCCCGTCGAGGCGGCGACAGCAGCAGCGTCGGCGAGGAGCAGCAGCTCCTCGCCGACGACGCCGGGGAAGCGAAGGTGGCAGCTCCCGGCGACCCGGAGCCGGCGAGGGGCGGGCTCGAGGGCCCCCACGGAGGCGGCGAGGCCGTCGGCGAGGCGGTCCCGCAGGCCGGCGACGCGGTGGACGACCTCGTCGCGCTCGAGCGCCGCGAGGCGGGCGGCGACGGCCATGGCGGCGGCGGCGCCGACGTTCTGCGTGCCGGGCCTGAGCTCGCGCTCCTGGCCGCCGCCGTGGAGGACCGGCCTCAGCACCCTGGCGGCGCGCTCGCGGACGACGAGCGCGCCGATCCCCTTCGGGCCCTGGATCTTGTGGCCCGAGAGCGAGACGAGGTCGCAGCCGGCGGTCAGCGCCGCGACGTCGAGCCAGGTGAAGGCTTGGACGGCGTCGGTGTGGAACAGCGCGTCGGGGGCGTGCTCGCGGACGACCTCCGCGAGCTCCGCGACGGGCTGGACGACGCCGACCTCGCTGTTGACGAGCATCACTGACACGAGCGTCGGCGCCGCTCCCCTCGCCACGGAGACGTCGAGCGCGGCGGCGAGCACCTCTGGCTCGACCACGCCGTCGCCGCTCACGCCGACGAGCTCGGCCCCGGCTGCGAGGGCGGGCGCGAGCACCGCACGGTGCTCGACGGCGCTCACGAGGACCGGCCCCGGCCGGCCGGCGACTGTCCCAAGAACGGCCAGGTTGTCGGCCTCAGTGCCTCCCGAGGTGAACACGACCTCCGCGGGCGCGCAGCGGAGCAGCGCGGCGAGCTCCTCGCGCGCCGCGTCGAGGGCGCGGCGCGCCCGCCTCGCGGCGGCGTGCGCCCCCGAGGGATTGGCAAAGCTCTCCGCGAGGAAGGGCAGCATCGCCTCGATCGCCTCGGCGCGCATCGGCGTCGTCGCCGCGTGGTCGAGGTAGGCGCCCATCAGGTCTTGTAGCAGGCAGAGGCCTTCTCGGCGGTGCTCACGTCCATCCAGGATGGCAGGTGGGCGCCGGAGGCGAGCGCCCCGACCGATGCCGGCACGTCGACCGCCGAGAGCGCCTGCTGGACGGGCCGGCCACCCAGGGCCGCGGCGAAGAACGCCGTCGTCACCCGCGCGACGACGTCGAAGGCGGGGACGTCCTGACCCTCGTAGGGCGTGAGGTGGTCCGCCCGGCGTATCGCGAGGAACCAGCGTCGGGGCTCGGCGAGCGCGGAGTAGAGGTCGACGGACTCCTGGGGCGGGTTGCACTCGTCGGTGGCGCTCTGCACGGCGAGCAGCGGCGGGCTCGACGCGCTCGCCGCGTAGGGGTCGTTGCCCCACGCCTGGCCCGACATGATCGCCACGGCCCGATAGTCGAGCCCTCCCGCGAGCGAGCGGTAGCTCGTGGCGGTGCCGGGCACGTCCCCCTGGTCGAATGCGAGCATCCCGACAGCCGTCCCGCCGTCGGACTGGCCGGCGAGGCCGAGCTCGTTCGGATCGATGAGGCCGCGCAGCACCGGGCATCCGTGCCCCGTCGCCGCCACGTCGCCGAGCACCCGGCGCGTGACGAAGGTGATGTCGCCGGGCTCGTTCGGGATGTCCGCCTCGTCGGCCGAGCTGCCGTGGACCGCCGCATAGGCGGCGGCGCTGGCGTCGGGCGGCTCCGGCGCCACGACGACCAGGCCCGAGGCGACCCAGCGCTCGAGCAGCTTGGCGTACCTCGGCGGGTCGAGCCCGTAGCCGCCGAGGAAGAAGACGGCGGGGAACGGGCCCCGCCCGTAGGCGGGAGTCGCCCCCTGGACCGCGCCGGGCACCGCGAGCGCTCCTGCCGGCGCGCCAGGCCCGGCTCGCCGAGCCGCTCGGGCGCGGGCGAAGGTCGGGTAGAAGATGTCGGTGACGAGCCGGCGGCCCGGGGTGGACCGACCGGTCACGTAGTCCTCGGTCGAGCGGGAGGCGTCGACGAAGACGCACCGCTCGACGCCCGCGCGGATCGTTGCGTCGGTGGCAGCCGGGCGGAGCGAGGCGGCGCTCTCCTGCGCCTTCCCGCGACGGACCTCCCTCAGAGCCGCGAAGGCGACCGCGGCGAGGACCACGAGGAGCGCGCCGAGCGCCGCTCGCCGCCGGCGCGCCACGGCGGCGCGGTCACGGGGCAGCGTCACGGCGGGACAAGCTAGCGGCGGGCGCCTCAGCGGGCAGCGCAGGCCGCGACGCTCGGCGCGAGCGCCCCGAGCGGCGGCGCGTCCGGGCCTGTCGTCAGCCGGGCGACACCCGGCTCGGCGTCGCCGAAGGCGAGGAAGCCGGCACGCGGCGACGCGCCGCGCAGCTCGAGGAGGAAGAACCGTGTCGTGACGCGGGTGACGGCGGAGAAGGCGGCAGGGTCGGCGCCGTCGTAGGGCGGGAGGTGAGCCGCTTCCCGGAGCTCGAGGAACCACCGGTCGCGCTGGACGATCGCGTCGTAGAGCTCGACCGACTCCTGCGGCGGGTTGCACCGGTCGGTCGCGCTCTGGACGACGAGGAGGGCGGGGTCGCCGGTCACGGCTTCGAACGGTCCTGGCCCGACCTCGGCGCCCGAGAGCACCGCGACGGCGCGGACGCCGAGGCCACGGTCGAGGCCCGCATAGGGGGCGGCGCGGTCGTACGCGAGCATCGCGACCGTGTCGCCCCCGTCCGACTGGCCGGCGAGACCGAGCTCCCGGGGGTCGACGAGACCGTCGAGCGCGGGGCACTCGCGGTCCGGCGAGCCCGAGGCCGCGACGGCACGCCGCGCCACGAAGGCGAGATCGGCGGGCTGGTTGACGAGGTCGTCCTCGGGATCGCCGCGGCGGGCCCGTGCGACCGCCGCCGGGCTCGTGTCCGGGAACGTCGGCGAGATCACCGCGAACCCCGCCCGGGCCCACGCGTCGAGGAGCCGCGCGTAGGTGCCCGGCGTGGCGTCGTAGCCGGGAGCGAAGAGGATCGTCGGCAACGACCGCCTCCTCCCGGCAGGACGCCGGACCTCGACGCGGAGCACCCGGCCGGGAAGCGTCGTGCCGGTGGCGTAGTCGGAGGTCGACCGCGACGGGTCGACGACGACGCACGCCGAGGTCACCACGGCCGGCACCCGGCCGGGCAGCTCGGCTGCCGGCTGGGACGGGCGAGCCCCATGGACGGCGAGCGAGGCGGCAAGGACCACCGGCGCGAGGACGCCGGGCCCGCCACGCGCGCGGCGAGGCCGAGCGGCGCGGGCCGCGCTCCCGCTCGAGGAGATGCTCACGGCTGCCAGATCATCACGACGAGCGCCGCCACGAACAACAGCGACGTCGCGGCCGAGGCCAGCTCGGCTCGGCGAGCCGCGGCCGAGACGGCGTGGCGCGCTCCCCGTCCCGCTCCCGGCTCGCGTGCGGGCTCGGGCTCGGGCCCAGGCCCGGTCGCGGTCGCGGGTCGTCCTCCGGGTGCGAAAGCGAGCAGGCGCTGGATCTCGCGCTCCGCCGGCCAGAGGACCGCGCTCGCGACGGCGACGGCGACCGTCCAGATCGCGAGGCCGATCCACGGCCAGGCGGCCGCGAGGTCCCGGCCGCCTCCGAGGCCGAGGAGCGCACCGCCGAGGAGCGGGACGAGCAGCACGGCGCGCGCTGCCCAGTTGCGCCCCGAGCCGAAGTATCGGCGGAGCGACACGCTCGCGAACGGGTCGCGGGCACGCCTCGCCGCCGCCGCGTACGCCCCCGTGCTGCCGAGAGCGCCGAAGCCCACGACCGCCGCGAGGACGTGGAACGCCATGACCGTGTCGTACAGCGGGCTCGTGACCGGCGACGGGCTCGTCACGGCCGCCCGACCGCCCCACACGATCCGTCCGGGGGAATCGCCGGCCCCCGCGGCGCCCGAGCGTCACCGGACGGCGTGCCCGAACGGTTAACCTCTACGCCGATGCGAGCGTTGAGATAGCGCAGGTGGGACGGGACGTGAACCAGCTCCGCCTCGACCCCTTCTCGGGGAGCTGGGTGGCGGTCGCCACCGGCCGGCAGAAGCGCGGCGCCGCGTTCGCCCCCCGCCAGCCCTTCGCCCTCGAGCAGGCCGGGGAGTGCCCGTTCTGCCCGGGGCACGAGGAGGAGACGCCGCCGGCGCTCGAGACCTACGGGAGCGAGGGCAACTGGCTCGTGCGCGTCGTGACGAACCGGTACCCGGCGTTCGAGGGGCGCCAGCCCTTCGTCGTCGAGAACCTCGGGCCGGTCTTCACCGAGGCGCCCGCCAGCGGGATCCACGAGGTGCTCGTGCTCTCGCCGAGCCACGACCTCAGCTGGGCGTCGTTCGGCGACCACCAGTGCGACCTCGTGATGTCGGCGATCCGCGACCGGGTCGAGGAGCACCAGATGACGCCCGGGCTCCGCTACAGCCAGGTGATCGTCAACTCCGGTCGCGAGGCGGGCGCCTCGATCGAGCACCCCCACGGCCAGCTCCTCGGGATCCCCTTCGTGCCGCGGCAGCTCGCCGACGAGCAGGCGGGCTTCAGCCGCTTCGCGGGTGGCTGCCTGCTCTGCACGGCGGCAGAGGCGGAGGAGCATGCCGGCTACCGCATGGTCCAGGCGAGCGACACGACGGTCACGTTCGCGCCGTTCTGGAGCGCCTCGCCCTACGAGCTGCTCGTCGTGCCCCGGTCGCACGAGGCACATCTCCACCGCTCGATGCCGGAGGATCTCGCCGGGATCGGCACGGCGGTGCGCTCGGCGCTCGCAGCGCTGAGATCGCACCTCGGCGACATCGCCTACAACGTCGTGTTCCACGCGGCACCCTACCGCTCGACCTCGATCTACCACTGGCACGTCCACGTCGTCCCGAAGCTCGTCACCCGCGCCGGCTTCGAGCTCGGGACCGGCGTGTACATCAACGTCGTCTCGCCGGAGCAGGCCGCCGAGGACCTGCGCGCCGCGATCGGCGAGACCGATCACGCCTCGGCGGGCGTCGCCTCGTAGCGCAGCTCGCGCGCCGACTCGAACGCGGCAAGGAGCGTCTCGCGCGTCGCCGGGTCGGCGGGAACGAGCCGGACGGCGCCGTCCGTGGTGAGGTAGCCCTCGACGAGAGCGCCCGCGTTGCGGCGCCACCAGGCGTCGGCGAGGAGGCTCGCCGCGGCCGTCTCGGCCGAGCCCCGCTGCCCGAGGGCCTCGCGGGCCGCCATCCGCAGCGAGAAGGTCATGTCGGCGAGATCCTCGAGGGGCGAGCCGAGCGTGCCCCGCAGCGACGTGCCGGCGTCGGTCGAGCCGTAGAGGGGATCGTCGCCGAAGCCGACGACGAGCCAGCCCGCCTCGGAGCGCATCACCCGGCGGAGGTGGTAGTCGCCGTGCAGCCTGATCGCCGATCCGGCTGCGCCCCGATCGAGGGGGCCCGCCTTCTCGAGCGCCTCCGCCGGGTCGATCCCCTCGCGTCGAAGGGCGCGGGCGAAGGTCGACGCGTCTGCCGGCTGCTCGCCGAAGCCCTGCACGAGCGCGAGGTGGAGGCTCGCCGTCGTCGCGCCGAGCCGGCGCATCTCGGACGCGAGGTCCCCGCCGGCGGCGGCGACCTCGGCATCCGGATCGCCGAGGGTGACCGATGCGGCCTCGTCGGGCGCCTCGGGGGCGGGCGGCGCGGCGGCGGGCGCGTGAGCGAGAAGGTCGCGGAGCGACGTCATCGCGAGCAGCCGACCCTCGAGCGCGCCCGGCAGGAACTCCCGCACGAGGGCGAGGTCGTAGCCGCCGGCGCGCCAGTGCGCGACAGGCGCCGGAAGGGCGTTGAAGCCCACCTCGTCGAGCCGGAGGACGACGTCGACCTCCGAGCGCGCCCCGCGCTCGAGCACCCGGTAGCACTTCATGAACAACCGCTCGTCGAAGACGACCGAGGAGTGCGAGACGAGCGTCGGCATCCGCCGGACGCGCTCGGCACGCTCGGCGCCGCCCGTCACGTGGGCGAGCAGGGCGAGGACGAGGTCGTCGTCGGCGAGGGCGTCGTAGGCGAGGACCGGCCCGTCGCCGTCGGAGCAGGGCCCGAGCAGCGCCGACTCGCCGCCCCGCAGCGCCTCTGCCGCCGAGGCGGCCGGACGCCAGCCGACGAGCAGCTGGAAGCGCAGCTCGCCCCTGGCGAGGACGAAGCGCGCGAGCCCGGGGCGCTGGGCGCGGAGGACCTCCGCGGACTCGACCTCGACCGCGGTCGCCCTCGCGGCTCCCGCTTCCGTCGAGGGGCCGGTCGTGCCGGCGGCGGACGGCGCGTCTGGGCCAGCCGTCGCGTCGGCGACGGAGATCGTCGCCTGGTACCACGGCTGGCGCTCGAGGTAGGTGCGCGCGAGCGGCCGGAGGGCGTCGACGTCCAGTGTCATGGCTGGCCCCAGTCCTCGAGGTCGAGCCAGTAGAACCCGTACGGCCCGAGCATGACGTGGTACGGGTCCTCGCCGACCGAAGGGAACTCCGCCCGTCCGATGAGCTCGACGGGCACCGCGCCCTGCCAGCGGGCCAGGCTCATGTCGGCCGACTGGGCGAAGCGGCTCAGGTTGCTCACGCAGAGCACCGACCGCTCCGGCCCCTCGCCGTCGCCCATCCCGGAACGGATGTAGGCGAGGACGGAGGGGTTGTCGGCGGGGAGGACCTCGAGGCCGCCCGTCGCGAAGATCGGGTGCTGCCGGCGCACGGCGAGCATCCGCTGGAGCCAGTGGAGGAACGAGGAGGGGTCCCGCATCTCCGCCTCGACGTTCACCGCCTGGTAGCCGTAGACCGGATCCATCAGCGGCGGAAGGACGAGCTGCGCGAAGTCGGCGCGGGAGAACCCGCCGTTGCGGTCGGGCGTCCACTGCATCGGCGTCCGCACGCCGTCGCGATCGCCGAGGTAGATGTTGTCGCCCATGAGGAGCTCGTCTCCGTAGTACAGGACGGGGCTGCCCGGGAGCGACAGCAGGAGCGCGTGCAGGAGCTCGGCGACGCGGCGGTCGTTGTCGACGAGCGGCGCGAGGCGCCGGGCGATGCCGAGGTTGCGCCGCATCCTCGGGTCGCGCGCGTACTCGGCGTACATGTAGTCGCGCTCCTCGTCGGTCACCATCTCGAGCGTGAGCTCGTCGTGGTTTCGCAGGAAGATGCCCCACTGCGTCCCGTCGGGGATGTCCGGGGTCTGGGCGAGGATCTCGGTGACAGGGAAGCGCTGCTCGCGCCGAAGTGCCATGAACATGCGAGGCATCAACGGGAAATGGAAGCACATGTGGCACTCGTCGCCGTCGCCGAAGTAGTCGACGACGTCGACGGGCCACTGGTTCGCCTCGGCGAGCAGCACGCGGTTGGGGTAGTCGCGGTCCACCTCCTGCCTCAGCCGCCTCAAGAAGGCGTGGGTCTCGGGGAGGTTCTCGCCGAGCGCGCCGTCGTGCTGGTACAGGTACGGCACGGCATCGAGCCGGAACCCGTCGAGCCCGCGGTCGAGCCAGAAGCGGACGACCGACAGCATCGCCTCCCTCACCTCGGGGTTCTCGTAGTTGAGGTCCGGCTGGTGGTGGTAGAAGCGGTGCCAGTAGTACTGCTGGCGCACCGGGTCGTAGGTCCAGTTCGACCGCTCGACGTCCAGGAAGATGATCCGCACGTCGCTCCACCGCTGGTCGGTGTCGCTCCAGACGTACCAGTCCGCCTTCGGGTTGTCCCTCGACGAGCGGGACTCCTTGAACCACGGGTGCTGGTCGCTCGTGTGGTTGAGCACCAGGTCGGCGATGACCCGGATCCCGCGGCGATGCGCCTCCTCGACGAGCCGCACGACGTCGTCGACCGTCCCGCAGTCGGGGGCGACGCCGCAGAAGTCCGCCACGTCGTAGCCGCCGTCCTTGAGCGGCGAGGGATAGAAGGGCAGGAGCCAGATGCAGTCGACGCCGAGCCACTCGAGATAGCCGAGCTTCTCGATGATCCCCGGGACGTCGCCGACGCCGTCGCCGTTCGCGTCGTAGAAGCCCCGCGGCAGGAGCTCGTAGAACACGGCGCGCTCGTACCAGCGCGGATCGTCGAGCAGCGGGCGCGACGCCGGAGTCGTCTCGACGTGGGAGAGCTCGCTCGCGCCCGGCGGGGCGCCGGCCGCCGTCACGAGCTGGCGGGCCGCGGGCCGCACGCCGGCCCCGCCCTTCAGCCGCCGGCCGGCGGAAGCATCGCGCCGGGAGAGCGCTCGACGTCGGCGCCGATCGCGCGCAGCTTCTCCGCGAACGCCGCGTAGCCCCGCTCGACGTGCTCCGCCCCGGCGACCGTCGTCACGCCGTCGGCACCGAGGCCGGCGACGACGAGTGCCGCGCCCGCCCGGATGTCCGACGCCCGCAGCTCGGCGCCCGAGAGCCGCTCGACGCCCCGGACGACGGCATGGTGGCCCTCGGTGCGGATGTCGGCCCCCATGCGGCGCAGCTCGTCCACGTAGCGGAACCGCCCGGCGAAGAGGTTCTCGCTCACGATGGCGACGCCCGAGGCGGTCGAGAGCACCGTCACGACGAGCGGCTTGTAGTCGGTGGCGACGCCGGGATAGGGAAGCGTCGCGACGTCGACGGCGGTGAGGCGGCCCGCTGCGCGTGCCCTCAGCCCCCGCGGCGTCGCGGCGAGGTCCATGCCCATCTGGGACAGCTTCTCGAGGAGCATGTCCATGTGCTCGGGGCGCGCCCCGACGAGGTGGACGTCGCCGCCGGCGATCCCCGTCGCGGCGAGGAACGTCGCCGCCTCGACGCGGTCGGGGACGGTGACGTGCGCCGCCGGGTGCAGCTCGTCGACCCCCTCGACCTCGATCCGCGACGTGCCCGCCCCCGAGATGCGCGCGCCCATCGAGGTGAGCAGGCCCGCGAGGTCCACGACCTCGGGCTCGCACGCGGCGTTCTCGATCACCGTCGTTCCCTTGGCGAGCGTCGCCGCCATGAGCACGTTGTCCGTGGTCGTGTGGCTCGGGTACTCGAGGACGACCCGGGCGCCGAGCAGGCGGTCGGAGCGGCCCTCGACGTAGCCGTGCTCGAAGGCGAACTCGGCGCCGAGCTCGCCGAGGGCGCGCAGGTGGAAGTCGATCGGCCGCCGGCCGAAGTCGTCGCCCCCCGGCAGCGACATCCGCACCCGCCCCTGGCGGGCGAGGAGCGGGCCGAGGACGACGACCGACGCGCGCATGCGCTCGACGAGGTCGTAGGGGGCGACGGGCTCGAGCCGCCCCGGCACCTCGACCGCCAGCGCCGGCGGGGTGGCGCCGGCCAGGGTGCGCGGCCCGCCCGGTCCAGCGCCTTCGCGCGTGACCCGGGCGCCCATCGCCTCGAGCAGCGCCGCCATCAGGTCGACGTCCGTGATCGCCGGGACGTTCTCGAGGCGCGAGGTCCCCGGGGCGAGCAGGCATGCCGCCATGAGCTTGAGGGCCGAGTTCTTCGCGCCCTGGACGGTGACCTCGCCGGCGAGCGGGCCCGAGGCGCGGACGACGAAGCTGGCCACGGCGCGAGACGCTACCGCCCTGGAGCGCTCCCGACCTACTAGGGTCCTCCCCGTGGCAGCGGAGCGGCTGGCCCCGGACCGCAACATCGCCATGGAGCTCGTGCGCGTCACGGAGGCTGCCGCGGTCGCTGCGAGCCGCTGGATGGGCCGGGGGGACAAGAACGGCGCCGATGGCGCCGCTGTCGACGCGATGCGCCACGTGCTCGCGCGGGTGCCGATGGACGGCGTCGTCGTGATCGGCGAGGGCGAGAAGGACCGGGCGCCGATGCTCTACAACGGCGAGCGCATCGGCGACGGCTCGCCGCCGGCCGTCGACGTCGCCGTCGACCCGATCGACGGGACGCGGCCGACCGCGTTCGGGCGCGGCGGCGCCCTGTCGGTGATCGCGCTCGCCGAGCGCGGCGCGATGTTCGACCCGGGGCCGTGCGTCTACATGAACAAGATCGCCGTCGGCCCGGAGGCGGTCGGGCGGCTCTCGCTCGAGCTCACCCCGGGGGAGAACTTGAAGGAGCTCGCCAAGGCGAAGGACACGTCGGTGAGCGACCTCACGGCGATCGTGCTCGACCGGCCCCGCCACGACGACCTGATCGAGCAGATCCGCGCCGCCGGGGCGCGCATCCGTCTCATCACCGACGGCGACGTCGCAGGAGCCATCTCGACCGCCTGGCCCGAGAGCGGTGCCGACGTCCTCTTCGGCATCGGCGGCGCGCCAGAAGGCGTGGTCACCGCCGCCGCGCTGAAGGCGATGGGCGGCGAGATCCTGGGCCAGCTCTGGCCGCGGAGCGACGAGGAGCGGGGCGCGGCGCTCGCGGCCGGCTACGACCTCTCGGCGCCGCTCTCGACGGAGGACCTGGTCGGCGGGGACAACTGCTTCTTCGCCGCGACGGGGATCACCGACGGCGAGCTGATCCGCGGCGTCCGCTACCACAGGCACGGCGCGACCACCCAGTCGCTCGTCATGCGCTCGCTCACCGGCACCGTGCGCTTCATCGAGGCGCACCACCGCCGGGAGAAGCTGCGCCAGTTCCAGCTGATCGACGCCGACTGAGAGGTGCCCCGCCATCGCCGCCGGCTGCTCGCCCCCCTGCCGTGCCGCAGCCGAGGGCGGCCACCACGAAGACCACCCGGCGCGCCCGCATCACCCGCCCAGGACGTCGTCGCAATAGCCTCTGCTCATGGTCCCTGGCATTGGCCGGCAACAAGTGTCCGTCTGGACGTCGATCGCGACCTTGCTGCTCTCGAGCGTCACGCTCCCTGAGATGGCGTTGGCCCCGTTGCAGTTGTCGACGCCCTCGGCGCTGCTCCCGTAGATGACGACGTTGTTCGGGAGCGTGAAGTTGGGCAGTGACATGCCAGTCCCCTGGAGCAAAGGCATGCAGTCGGAGCTGCCCGAGGAGGAGTACTGCCCAACCCCGTAATCGAGGTTGCGCCGACCGTCGAACAGTGACGGATCGGCGAGGTCTGCGCCGTGTCCGATCCGTTCAAGACCTTCCTCGCTCCAGCCGTTACCGTCTGTCACATGAAGCTGAAGCCTGCTCTTGTCGAGCTGGTGGTCGCCGACATGGCCGCCACCTTGAACTTCTACCGACGTTTGGGGCTCGACATCGCCGCGGATGCCGACGCGAAGGAGCACGTAGACATCGATCTGTATGGCGGGATGCGGCTCGCGTTCGACACCGAAGCCGTGATCCGCTCCTTCGATCCCGACTGGACGGCACCGACAGGCGGCCACCGGGCGGCCCTGGCATTCGACTGCGGCGCTCCCGAGCAGGTGGACGCCGCCTGGGCGGAGCTCACCGGCGCCGGCTACGAGGGGCACCTCGCCCCGTGGGACGCCTTTTGGGGCATGCGCTACGCCGTCGTTCGCGATCCCGACGGCACACCGGTCGACCTCTTCGCCCGCCTATCCGGCTAGCTCGCTAAGCAGCTCCGTCGGCGTGGCGCCGGTGAGGTCGCGCACGTCCCGGGACAGGTGCGCCTGGTCGGCAAAGCCGGCGGTCACCGCCGCCTGGGCGAGCGGCAGGCCCGCACGAGCGGCTGCGAGCGCCTGGCCGAGGCGGAGGACGCGGGTGAGGTGCTGCGGCCCGTAGCCGAAGAGGGGGAGGCAGCGCCGATGTAGCTGGCGCGTGCTGTAGCCGAGCCGATCCGCCATCGCCGTCACCGGCGTCCTGTCCGCCGCCAGGCGAAAGACGGCCGCCCCTAGCTCCGGCGGTTCGCAGCGGGCAGCCCGGTCCGTCAACCACCGCTCAAGTGCCTCCTCGCCAGCAGCCGCCACCTGATCGCTGAGAATTCGAGCGTCGGCGCAGGGCCAGAGGTCGTCAAGCGAAGGGCTCTGGTCGGCGACCTCGTCGGCGGAGGTGCCGAGCAGGCTCGGCCCCATCCCCCGAGTGAACCGCAATCCCACGTAGGAGGCGTTCGGTCTCGATGTGTGCCATCGAGCCCTGGTATCGGGCCCGGCGACGAACAACCGAAGGCCGTCCCAGATGAGGTCCATGCATCCGTCGGGGATGATGATGCCCGTTGCCGGCAACGGGGCTGGGTCCCGCTGCCACAGCATGACGCCAGGCAACACAGATGCGCGCTCGCGGTAGGTCACCGCTCCCATCATGCCGGGTCGGATTGCCGATCACAGGGCGCAGGCCCTACTCGCGCTTCCGCCCCCGCCATGGAAACGTGGCGCGGCCCCGACGAACACTGCAGGCGCTCGCACCGCTTCTCGCGGGCAGACTGAATGGATACGAGCGCCGAACATCACGCCAGAACAAAGGCTGTCTTCAGGGCGTCAGCAGCAGCGAACGGCACCTCGGGCGAGCCGGCCAAGACCGGGCGAGAGGGTCGCCGTTCGGTCGGCCGTCTGCGCTGGGACGGGGGTACGTCGGTCGGCGCCGCCGTACATGCGTCGTGACCATCTGCTGAGCGGCACCGAACTGCCCGATCCGGTGCGCGGCGAACTCATGCCGGAAGCTCCGAACACGCTCGTGTCAAAGGTGGACTTCGTCCGGAGGCTTTGCGATGCTTCGCTCATGTCCTTCATCACCGCAACATCGACCGAGGAGGCCATCGGCTGGCCAGCCAGGTCTCAGTTCGAGGCGTTCCTCAACGAACACCGCGCTGAGCTGAACCGCTGCCTGGACGGGTTGACCGAAGAGCAGGCGCGCCGATCGCTGGTGCCTTCCCGGACCACCTTGCTGGGACTGGTGAAGCATGCGATCTTCGTCGAGAAGGTCTGGTTCGACGAGGCGGTCGCATGCCGCTCCCGTGCCGAGATCGGCATTCCCGCGACCCCGGACGAGTCGTTCATCCTCGATGACGACGACACCATTGCCACCATCCAACAGGCACACCGCGAAGCGTGCGAGTTGTCACGTCGCGCGACCTCCTCCCTGGGGCTGGACGACCTGGTCAACGGCAACCGGCGCGGCCCGCTCCCGCTGCGCTGGGTCTACCTCCACGTGCTGCGCGAGCTGGCACAGCACTGCGGGCACGCGGACATCCTGCGCGAGCAGATCATCGACGAGCAGCGCACGCGTCAGGCGTCCGCCCATGTCGTGTGAGAGCTGCCCCGGCCAGGAACTCGCTGTGCTCACTATCGGATGATCGGTGCGCAGAGTGCGCACTGCCGACACAGTCCCGACGTCGCTCCGAATCGGCGGTCGGGTGCACCTCTTCGATCGCTGAGGCACCACACAGATCGCGTCGAGTGCAGATGGTCAAGAGTCCAGGTCTACGGTGAGGCCTTCGTCAACCTGAGGCCCGGTGGCCTCGGCTCCCGAGCCTCTGGGACTTGGGAGGTATGCCGTGACCACTACCCACTCGACCGCAGTCGTCATCTACGACCCCGAGCGCGCCGATCCGGAGAAGCTCGCGCTCGCCGGCTTCCTCGGTGGCTTTCGCGGTCTCACCCGCGAGGCCTATGACCTCGATCTTCGCCAGTTCGTCAGCTTCGTTGGCGAGCACGATGCGAGCCTGTTCCAAGTACGCCGCGCCGACGCCGACGCCGACGCCTACGGCCGCGAGCTCGAGGCGCGAGGTAAGGCGAGGGCGACCGTCGCACGACGGCTCTGCATCGTCGCCGGCTTCTATCGCTACGCCGAGGAAGAGGGCTTGATCGCTCACTCGCCAGCGGTCCACGTCCGCCGGCCACGTCCCGACTACGAGTCCTACGCCGTCGGGCTCGACCGCAACGAGGTCGGCGCGCTCCTCGTCGCCGCAGGACTCGGGCCAGCTCGCGAGCACGCGCTGATGTCGCTGCTGACGCTGAACGGCCTCCGGGTCTCTGAGGTGTCGATTGCCACCAGCATGGGACCACCTGAGGGCAGTTCTTGCCACGGGCATGGGAGCAGTCATGCGAATGCCGCCAACACCGCCCGATCCGCGGGCTCCAGCGCGGGTCGGTGGACCTGGCGTCGGATGACCGCGGGCTCGTGGCGCAGCATGACCACTTCAACAGCGAGATCGGTGTCCCTGCGGCAGATGAGTCGGATGAGCTGGAGGAAGCGGCAGAACGCCCGGTAGAGGAACGAGAGGATCACGGCCCGGACGCTCCCGGCGCCCGACGCCAGGCGTCAAAGTGCAGGTCGCAGGCCATGGACGGGATTCTCGGCACCGACATGCTCGAGGAGTTGGTGAGCTCCCTCGATGAGGACGAGCGAGCGGCCTTCGCGGCCCTCGCCGGCCGCCTGCTCGTCGCCATGATGCGAGAGCCCGGGGCCGTCCGATGGACCTGCCGGTTGTGCGACGTCCATGCTTGTGGACGCCCCGATGGCCTCTGCCCTCTCGAGCAAGAGGCCCGTTGCCGCCACGGCTGATCGACAGTGACTGCCGTGTCAACCCGCGCGCCGGCGCTGCGAGCCCCGATCTCGTCGTCGCGCAC
>DAHVLW010000125.1:0-7537 GCA_027320205.1 Acidimicrobiaceae bacterium | reverse complement strand
TACGGCGCCGGCGTGATCGAGAGCTACGTCGTCTCGATGACCCGAGGCGCCGACGACGTCCTTGCCGCCGTCGTGCTCGCCCGGGAGGCAGGCCTCGTAGACGTCCGACGCCGTGTCGCGCGGATCGGCTTCGTGCCGCTGCTCGAGACCGTCGCCGAGCTGCGCGCCGCCGGGCCGTTCCTCGCCGAGCTGCTTGACGACCCGGGCTATCGCCGGGTCGTCGAGGCACGCGGCGGGGTCCAGGAGGTGATGGTCGGCTACTCGGACTCCAACAAAGACGCCGGGATCACGACCTCTCAGTGGGAGATCCACAAGGCCCAGCGGGTGCTGCGCGACGTCGCGCGGGCTCGTGGCGTCAGGCTCCGGCTGTTCCACGGCCGGGGTGGCACGGTCGGCCGAGGCGGTGGGCCCTCGGGGGAGGCGGTCCTCGCCCAGCCGCACGGCACGGTGGACGCGTTCTTGAAGGTGACCGAGCAGGGCGAGGTGATCTCGGACAAGTACGCCCTCGGCGAGCTCGGGCGCGAGAACCTCGAGGTCCTGCTTGCGGCGGTGATCGAGTCGAGCCTGCTCCACCAGGAATCCCGGCAGACGCCCGAGACGCTCGCCCGCTGGTCCGCGGCGATGGACGTGCTCTCCGAGGCGGCCGAGGGCGCCTACCGGCGTTTCGTCGGCCAGCAGGGCCTCGCCGAGTACTTCACGACCTCGACCCCGGTTGCCGAGCTCGCCGAGCTCAACCTCGGGTCTCGTCCGAGCCACCGCCCCGGCGCGTCGGCGGATCTCGCCTCGCTACGGGCGATCCCCTGGGTGTTCGGCTGGACCCAGTCGCGCCAGATCGTGCCCGGCTGGTACGGGGTCGGCCGCGCGATCGCCGCGGCGCGCGAGGCCGGCCTCGATGCGGTGCTCGCCGAGATGTACGAGCAGTGGCCGTTCTTCCGCACCTTCGTCGCCAACGTCGAGATGACGCTCGTGAAGACCGACGTCGACATCGCCAGGCGCTACGTCGAGCGGCTGGCGCGAAAGCAGCTGTCGCCGATCTTCGAGGAGATCGGGCACGCCCTGGAGCGCACCGTCGAGGGCGTTCTCAGCCTGACCGGGGAGCGGGAGCTTCTCGATGCGCGGCCGCTGCTCAAGCGCACCCTGCAGGTACGTGACGACTACCTGCGCCCGATGCACTACCTGCAGGTCGAGCTGCTCAGCCGGCGCCGCTCGGGTGACGAGGACCCCGAGCTCCAGCGGGCGCTCCTGCTCACGGTCAACGGCATTGCAGCGGGACTGCGGAACACCGGCTAGTAGCGGCAGGGCTCAGTACGCCGGCGCCGAGGGCCCGGTCGGGGGACGTCAGATCCCGGCGTCGCTTGCCCAGTAGTTCGGGGCGTCGTTCACGCCGGTCAGGTCATGGGGGTGGCTCTCGCGCAGGCTCTGCGGCGAGACCCGTATGAACTGCGCCCGGTCGCGCAGCTGCGCGACGGTGCGGGTCCCGCTGTAGCCCATCGCCTGGCGGAGACCGCCGACGAGCTGGTGCATGACCTCGCCGAGCGGCCCCCGGTAGGGGACGCTGCCCTCCACGCCCTCGGGGATCACCTTCTCCGTCTCCTGCACGTCCTCCTGGGCGTAGCGGTCCTTCGACCACGAGCGCGCTGCCATCGCGCTGAGGCTCCCCATGCCCCGGTAGCGCTTCATCGGCCTGTTGCCGATCATCGTGATCTCGCCGGGGCTCTCCTCGACGCCGGCGAGCAGCCCGCCGAGCATGACGGCATGAGCGCCTGCGCCGATCGCCTTTGCGATGTCGCCCGAGAAACGGATTCCCCCATCGGCGAGCACGCCGACGCCGTGCCGGCGCGCTTCGGCGCTGCATTCGCGCACGGCCGTCCACTGCGGCACGCCGATGCCCGTGACGACACGCGTCGTGCAGATGGCACCCGGACCGATCCCAACCTTCACGACGTCGGCACCGGCGTGCGCGAGAGCTTCCGTGCCGGCGCGCGTCGCGACGTTGCCCCCGATGATGACACCGGCCCGCCAGTTCTCGCGAAGCTCGGCGACGGTGTCGAGCACGCGGTTCGAATGCCCGTGCGCAGTGTCGACGCAGATCACGTCGACCTCGGAGTCGATAAGCGCCTTTGCACGCGCCGTGCCGCCGGCGCCGACGCCGACGGCGGCGGCGACGCGCAGGCGTCCATCCCCGTCCTTGCACGCCGCGGGGAACGCCTCCTGCTTCGCGATGTCCTTCACCGTGATGAGGCCGCGCAGCTTCCCGTCGGCGTCGACGATCGGCAACTTCTCGACCTTCGCCGACTGCAGGATGGCGCGAGCCCGCGACAGGTCGGTCCCGACGGGCGCGGTGACGAGACCCTCGGCGGTCATCACGGTGCGGACCGCGAGCGAGGCGTCGTCGAGGAAGCGAAGATCGCGGTTGGTGACGATGCCGAGGAGGTGGCCGTCGGAGTCGACCACCGGCACGCCGGAGATGTGGAAGCGCGACATGAGCTCTCGTGCCTCGTGAACGGGGCGATCGGGGAGGATCTTGACGGGGTTCGAGACCATCCCCGCCTCGGAGCGCTTGACCCGGTCGACCTCCTCGGCCTGTCGCTCGATCGGCATGTTGCGGTGGATCACGCCGAGCCCGCCGAGGCGGGCGAGCGCGACGGCCATGCGGGACTCGGTCACGGTGTCCATCGCCGCCGAGACGATCGGGATCCCGAGCTCCAGCCGGTCGCAGAGCTTCGTCGAGGTATCGGCCTCCTGCGGCAGCACGTCGGAGCGCTGCGGCAAGAGCATCACGTCGTCGAAGGTGAGCGCCAGCCCCTCGGGGAACGTCGGCTGCGTCGAGTCCATCGCCACCGTCGTCCCTCCCTCGCGCCGTCGGCCGTGTCGGCTCACCCTACCGGGCAGGGACGGCGGCGACGCATCAACCGAGCTGGCGTCAACTGAGGTGCAGGATCTGGGAGCACACGGGCCACGCGGACCAGCCGACCCGTGCCTCGAGCTGGCGGGCGGCGCGGTCCTGCACCGCGGGCGGCGCGTCGTCGGGATAGCCCGTGTAGCCGAGCCCCCACCACGTCGTCGGGGCGAACTGGTAGGCGCCGAAGTAGCCGTTGCCGGTGTCCGCGTGGTAGTTGCCGCCCGACTCGCACATCCGCAGCTCGAGCCACGGACCGCCTGCGTCCGTCGCTGGGCGGACCTTCGACGGCCGGTGCAGGTCGGCGGCGAGCAGCTGGCGGACGAAGAGGTCGGCAGAGCGGCGCTCCCGGGGCGTGAGCACGCCACGGGCTGCTGTCGAGCCGAAGAGGAGGTCGAGGGCGAGCGGCTCCGCGGCGGAGAGATCGGCCCGGAGGAAGCTGTAGACGGCGACGCTCGCCGCCTCCGCGGCGCTGGCCCGGCGGTTCGCGTGGGGACGGTGCCGGTCGTGCGCCCGGTGACGGTGAGCAATCGCGCCGGCGGCGGCGCGCGCGTGGCTGAGCGCACCTCCGGCAGCGAGGACGACGGTTGCGGTGGTGAAGACTGCGCACACAGTGTGCTTGCGCATCTCGCGCCTCCTTGGATCGCGGACGGACCGTTGGTCCCAGGTGGGTGCTGAGCTGCGGGCACGCCGTCATTGATGCATTCGACTCGCGGCATGCCGCCGGCAGGGCGAGGCACGCCGGGACGCGCGAGGCGACCGTACGAGGTGCGGACGGGGACGGCCCTTAACTGGTCGTCGCGGTGCTCCTTCCCCGCCCGGCTGGGCGTGTTCGTGGCGACGGCGCACGGGCGCGGCCTAACGGCCTGCAAGGCGGTGCCGGGAGGGAGGTCGGAGGTTCGGGGGCGAAGAGGAGGCCACGCCCGAGCCGACCCGGTGGCCGGTCGGCCAACCCCGTCCGTCGGTGGCTGTGTCTTGGGTGCGGCACACGCTAGCCGCGCGCCGACGGCGCCGCAACCCTTTGGCCGGGAACGGGCTGTGGCGCCGGCGGCTGGCTAGCATGTCGCCGTGCTTCCGGCCTCCGGCGAGCAGCATCTCATCGCCTCCGGCGAGCAGGAGGCGGTGGTCGCCGAGGTCGGGGCCACGCTGCGCTCCTACGCCTGCGCAGGCAGGGACGTCTGCTGGGGCTTCGCCGCCGACGAGATCTCGGGCGGCGGGCGGGGCCAGGTGCTTGCTCCCTGGCCGAACCGGCTCCGGGACGGCACCTACTCCTTCGACGGGCTGAGCGGGCACGCCGCCCTCGACGAGCCCGGACGTGCGAACGCGATCCACGGTCTCGTCAGGTGGGTGCCCTGGCGGCTGCTCGAGCAGCCCGACCCGGCCACGGTCCGCCTGGGCTACGTCCTCTACCCCCAGCCCGCCTACCCCTACCAGGTCCGCCTCGAGGTCACCTACCACCTCGGCGAGGGCGGTCTCGTGGTGCGCATCGCCGCGACGGGGGAGGGCGAGCGGCGCGCCCCGTTCGGGGTCGGCTTCCACCCCTACCTGAGCGTCGGTCCCGCAGCCCTGGACGACGCCCGGATCTCCCTACCCGCCCGCCGGCGCCTCGTCCTCGACGAGCGGGGACTGCCGACCGGCAGCGAGGAGGTCGCCGGCACGCCCTTCGAGGCCGTCGCGGGCCCGGGTGGGGTCGAGGCACGCCCGCCCCTCGGCGAGATGCAGCTCGACGACTGCTTCTGCGACCTCGCCGCGGACGCCGACGGGTGCTGGCGAGCTCGCGTCGGCGCGGACGTCGACGGCTCGGTGACCGAGGTGTGGGGAGAGGGAGCCTTCCGCTACCTGATGTGCTTCACCGGCGACTCCCTTCCATCCGGGGACCGCCGGCGCGGGGTGGCGATCGAACCGATGACCTGCCCTCCAGATGCCTTTCGCAGCGGGGAGGACCTCGTCGTCCTCGGTCCGGCCGAGCGGTTCGAGGCCTCGTGGGGGATCGTGCCGCCGCTCAGCCGCTGACCGGGGCGCGCGGCGGGCCCGACGGCGCCGTGGTGGTGGTCACCGGCGGCGCGCCCGCCGGCGGCGTGGCGACGCCGAGCTCGGCAGCCAAGTCGCCCGTCGTGACCGTGACGAGCGTGCCGTAGGGGTCGGTGGGGAACACCGCCGACGCGTCGGCGACGGGCAGCTCGACGCAGCCGTCGCTCTGGGGGAAGCCGTAGCTCGCGCGCACGAAGCCATGGACCGCGTCGGAGCCGTTGAAGTAGGCGACGTAGGGAACGCCCGGGTCGTCGTAGGTGGTGCCGTTCGGGTTGGTCCCCTGCATCGTCGTCGCGAGGTAGCGGAGGTAGACCGGCCAGGTCCCGAGGGGCGTCTGCGCGCCTGGGACGCCGGTGTTGGCGAGGCTGCTGTAGATGACGGCACCGTCGCGCCAGACGTAGAGGGTCTCGGGCTCGGTCTCGGTGACGATCAGGTAGTCGTAGGGACGCGTGGTCGTGTTGCGTTGCGCCACTGCGTCGAGCAGGTCGCCCCAGACGAGCGGGCCGGCGATGCCGTCGACGCCGAGGCCGTGATCCGACTCGAAGGCCATGACTGCGCCCTCGGTGACGGTGTTCCATGCCCCGGGGCTCCATTGCGCCGCGAGCTGAGCCGGGATGTGGGCGAAGCGCCAGACGAACCGGCCCGGGCGCGCCTCGAGGGACACGGAGGAGGGGCTGCGGGCCTCTGCTCCGAGTGCGACGGCGGGCGAGGTCGTCGTGGCCGTGCCGGCGGGGTCGAAGGCGACCGGCAGGTAGCCGAGCTCGGCGAGGAGCTGCTGCAGGCGCAGCACCGGGACGCCGGCGACGGCGAAGTCGAACGAGCTCGGGCGCTTCAGGCGCTGGCCGCCAGAACCCCTGATCCCGCCCGAACCGGCGGGGATCACCACGCGGACGCGCTGGTCGGGGACGAGGCGCTGCGCGGGGTGGAACACGAGCGTCCGGCTGCCGGCGCCTGTCCAGGCGCCCGCGAGGTCGGGCGTGAGCCTCGGCATGGCCGAGGACGCGGCCACGGGGACTGAGAAGCGCACGGCGAGGGTGGCGTGAGGCGAGACCCCGGTCGTCCCCGGCGTGGGCGACTCCTCCACCACCTCGAGCGGTGCCGGCGGATCGTCGGCCTTCTGCGTGCCCGCTGCAGCCGCGGCGCGCCCGGCGATCCCCGTCGTATGCGCACCGCGCGCAGCCCGGTTCGCGATGGCATCCGCGCGTCTCCCGACGAGCTCCACCGCCCCGAGGGCGAGCACGAGCGCCAGCGCCGCTCCCCCGACGGTCCACCCCAGTCGGCGCCTCGCCGCCGCCGAGCCGCTCACCTCGCCTCCTCGCCCGAAGCGCCGCCCGCCCGCTCCCCGGCGGACCGGTTCCCAGAGCCAACGGTACCGCCCCCGGCGGACGCTTCGACGACGAGATCGAGCGCCTGGCGCACGCGGGCGACCGACTCGGGGTCCTCGAGCTTTCGCCCGTCCGGACCGAGGACGTAGAAGGCGTCGATCGCCCCGTGGCCCACCGTGTCCACGAACGCCGCCTGGATGTCGCAGCCTTCTGCGGCGAGCGTCGCCGCGATCTCGTGGAGCAGCCCGAAGCGGTCGGGCCCCCGGACCTCGACGATCGAGGCGAGGTCCGAGGTCTCGCTGTCGACCACGACGTGCCGCTCGGGGCGGAGCGCCGAGGCCGCCCGCCGGCTCCCGGCGTAGGCCCGCTCGAGCTCGGCCAGGCGCTTCGCCACGTCGAGGTCGCCCCCGAGCGCGGCCTCGAGGTCGCGCTCGACGGCGGACCACTCCGGAAGGCGGTCGAACTGGGGCTCGACGTCGAAGGTCTCGACCGCCATCCCCCGGCCCCCGGCGGCGGCCGTCGCCCGGCGGACGTTGCAGCGGTTGAGCGCCAGGGCGCCTGCCGCGGCTGCGAGGAGGCCTGGCCGGTCGGGCGCGACGACGGTGACGCGCCTGCCGGTGGCGCGGACGGCCAGGCGCCCCGCTGCGAGGAGCTCGGACTCGAGCGGGGTCGGGGAGTACGGCTCGGGGCCCTTGAGCGGCTCGCCGTCGAGGACGCGCCCGACGCGCTCGACGAGCGTTGCGACGAGCTCGGACTTCCATTGGCTCCAGGCGAGGGGTCCGGTGGCGTGGCTGTCGGCCTCGGTGAGCGCCCGGAGCAGGACGAGGGTCCTGCGGTTCTCGACGATGCGGGCGACGAGCCGGGCCGTCGCGGGGTCGTCGAGGTCCCGGCGCGTCGCGACCTCGGGGAGGACGAGGTGGTAGACGACGAGGCGGGTGAGCGTCGTCACGTCCGCGTCGTCGAAGCCGATCCGCCGGGCGATCGTCTCCGCGAGCTCACCGCCCACCTCGCTGTGGTCCCCGTCGAAGCCCTTGCCGAGGTCGTGCAGGAGGGCCCCCATCAGCAACAGGTCGGTCCTCTCGACCTCTCCGGCATGCTCCGCGGCACGGGCGACGGTCTCGAGCAGGTGACGATCGACGGTGTAGCGGTGATAGGCGTTGCGCTGGGGCCTGTTGCGCACGGCGGTCCACTCCGGCAGCAGTCGCTCGAACAGGCGGCGCTGGTCGAGCGCCTCGACGACCGCCACGACGGCGTCACCCGTCGCGAGCAGGCGGACGAAGGC
>DAHVLW010000107.1:0-1530 GCA_027320205.1 Acidimicrobiaceae bacterium | reverse complement strand
ACCTTCTCGAGAACGCCGTGAAGTTCTCCTACGAGGGCGGGGCCGTCGCGATGAGCGGGCGCGTCCAGGACGACGACGTCGTGATCACGGTGACCGACCATGGCATCGGCATCCCGGCTCGCGACCTCGAGCGTGTGTTCGAGCGCTTCTATCGCGTCGACCACGGACGGAGCAGGCTCACCGGAGGGACCGGCCTCGGCCTCGCCATCGTGCGCCACGTCGCCCAGAACCACCACGGGTCGGTGGCAGTGGAATCGCGGGAGGGGGAAGGGGCGACGTTCACCCTGGTGCTGCCGGTGCAAGGTCGGGCCGAGACATGAGCCCCGGCGCCGGGGAGCGGCGGGTCCCGCAACGAACGGTTGCGTCCGGGCAGGGCTCGACCGGCCGCGCCCCCGAGCGGCAGGCGGCGAGCAGGGGCGGCGCCGACGGCGGCAAGGATCGGGCTGCGGGAGAGCGGCCGGGGCGGGGGGAGCGACCCGTCCAGGTCCTGCTTGCCGAGGACGAGGAGTCCTTCGTCGAGGCCCTCGTCATCGGCCTGGACCGGGAAGGCTTCGTCGTCAGCGTCGCCCGCGACGGTGCCGAGGCCCTGCGGCGCTTCGAGACGAGCCCGCCTGACCTCGTGCTGCTCGACGTGATGCTCCCGAAGATCTCGGGCCTCGACGTCTGCCGGTCGATCCGCGCCCGCTCGAGCGTGCCGATCATCATGGTGACGGCGAAGTCGAGCGAGATCGACACGGTCGTCGGTCTCGAGGTCGGCGCCGACGACTACGTCGCCAAGCCCTACCGCCTCCGCGAGCTCGTGTCCCGGATGCGCGCCGTGCTCCGGCGGGCGCCGAGGGAGCCTGCCGGCGCTGGCACCGGCGCCGGCTCTGCACCGGGCGAGCTCCCCCTCCCCGCCGCGGAGCCTCCCTCGGCCGTGCTCGAGGTCGGCGGGGTCCGCCTCGACCCCGAGCGCCACGAGTGCACCGTGCGTGGCCGCGAGGTCCAGCTCCCCCTGAAAGAGTTCGATCTCCTCGAGGCGCTGCTCTCCAATGCCGGCCGCGTCGTCACCCGCGACGCCCTGATCGACCGGGTGTGGGGGAGCGACTACGTCGGGGACACGAAGACCCTCGACGTCCACGTGAAGCGCCTCCGCTCCCGCATCGAGGCCGACCCCTCGAGACCGTCGCTCATCACGACGATCCGGGGCCTCGGCTACCGGTTCGAGGCGCCGCGCCCTCACCGGTAGCCTCGGCCGGTGCCGGCGATCGAGGTCGAGGGGCTGGAGGTCCGCTACGGCGCGACCCGCGCCGTGGACGGCGTCACCTTCGCCGTCGACGCCGGAGAGATCGTCGCCCTCCTCGGCCCGAACGGCGCCGGCAAGACCTCGACGGTCGAGACGCTGGAGGGCTACCGGCGCCCGAGCGCCGGCCGGGTGCGGGTCCTCGGCCTCGACCCCGTCGCCGATCGGAGGTCGCTCGTCGCCCGCATCGGGGTGATGCTCCAGGAGGGCGGGAGCTACCCCGTGCTCAGCCCCGAGCGCTCGCTGCG
>DAHVLW010000082.1:0-1657 GCA_027320205.1 Acidimicrobiaceae bacterium | reverse complement strand
GAAGGCCAGCGGGGCGGCCGGTGGCGCGCATCAACGTCGACGAGTGGGGCGCCGAGGCGGCGGATCGCGTCGAGCGGCGCGCCGGCCGCCTCGGCGAGTGGGAGGCACGGGCCCGGCGCCTCCCGCCGAGCGCCCGCGGGATCGCCGTCGTCGGGCTGCTCGCCTGCCTCCCGGCCCTCGCCCACTCCAGCTACATCGTCCAGGTCGGCGTGAGCGGTCTCTTGATGGCGATCCTCGCCGTCGGGCTGAACGTCACGGCCGGCTGGGCCGGCCTGCTCGACCTCGGCTACGTCGCCTTCTACGGCTTCGGCGCCTACACCTACGCCCTGTTGTCCTCGCCGCAGATCCACGTCGAGCTGCCCGGCCTCGTCGTGGTGCTCGTCGTCCTCGTCGCCTCGGCGCTCCTCGGGGCGATCGTCGGGCTGCCGTCGATCCGCCTCGTCGGCGACTACCTCGCGATCGTCACGCTCTTCTTCGGCGAGGCCTTCGTCCAGGTCGTGACCAACGTCGCGCCGAACGTCCTCGGCGGCCCGGGCGGGATCCCCGGCGCCAACCAGCTGGACCTGCTCGGCCTGCACATCATGAGCGTCGACGACGAGTACTGGTTCCTCCTCGCCTTCGGCGCCGTGGCCGCGGCGCTGCTGTTCAACCTCAACCGCTCGCGCCTCGGGCGGGGCTGGCGGGCCCTCCGGGAGAACGGTCTCGCCGCCGAGGTGATGGGCGTGCCCGTCAACCGCATGAAGCTCCTCGCCTTCACCATCGGCGCGACGGTCGCCGGGCTGACGGGGACGGTGTTCGCCTCGGTCGAGTACGGCGCCTACCCGACGAGCTTCGACTCGGAGCTCCTGATCATGGTCTACGCCGCCGTCGTGCTCGGCGGCACGGGGAGCCTTCCCGGCGTCGTGATCGGGGCGGCGGTCGTCGTCGTGCTGCCGGAGATCCTCCGCTCGCCGAACAGCGCCGACTACCTCTTCTACCTCCTCGTGCTGGCGGCGATCGCCGGCTGGCTGCGCCCCTGGCGGCGCCCGGTGGGGATCCTCGCCGCGATCCTCGCCACCGGCTTCGCGACGCGGGCCGTCGTGGCTGCGGCGTGGCCGCGCACGCTCTCGGGGAGCCCGTTCTTCGGGGACTTCGGGAAGTGGTGGATGGTGACGCTGAAGGACCCGAGCGGCGGCGGCGACGTCGGGTTCATCGCCCTGGTCGCCGGGTTCGTCCTCGTCCTGCAGGCGCGGGGCTGGCTCCGCGACGCCCTCCTCGCCCTCCTCGTCTACCTCGCCGCTTTCGTCTGGCAGAACCTCCTCGTCTACCAGCCGGCGATCACCCGCGAGCTCATGCTCGGGGTCCTTCTGATCGCGGCGATGAACCTCCGTCCCCAGGGGCTGCTCGGCGAGACCCGGGTCGAGGTGATCTGATGCCGCCCGCGCCCGCGCCCGCGCCCGCGCCCCTGCCCCCCTCCGCGCCCGCGCTCGCGCTCGCCGGAGTGACCAAGCACTACGGCGGGCTCACCGTGCTGCGCTCGTTGGACCTCCAGGTCGGCGAGCGGGAGGTGGTGAGCGTGATCGGGCCGAACGGCGCCGGGAAGACGACGCTGTTCAACCTCGTCACCGGGATCGACGAGCCGGACGCGGGGACCATCGAGGTGCGCGGGCGGGGCGTG
>DAHVLW010000080.1:0-3762 GCA_027320205.1 Acidimicrobiaceae bacterium | reverse complement strand
TCGGCGACGATCCCGGCGCCGGCCTGCACCGACGCCCGGCCGTCCGGTCCGAGGACGAGGGTGCGGATCGCGATCGCGGTGTCGAGGTTGCCGGAGAAGTCGACGTAACCGACGACGCCGGCGTACGGGCCGCGGCGTGTCGGCTCCAGGCTGTCGATGATCTCCATCGCCCGGACCTTCGGCGCGCCCGAGACCGTCCCGGCGGGCAGCGTCGCGCGAAGCACGTCGATCGGGCCCTTGCCGGCGAGAAGCTCGCCGGACACCTGAGAGGTGAGGTGCATGACGTGGCTGTACCGCTCGAGGGACATCAGCTCGTCGACCTGCTCGGTGCCGAAGCGCACGACCCGCCCGACGTCGTTGCGCGCCAGGTCGACGAGCATGACGTGCTCGGCGACCTCCTTCGGGTGCTCGGCGAGCTCGGCGGCGAGCGCCCGGTCCTCGACCTCGCTCCTCCCCCTCGGGCGCGTGCCGGCGATCGGGCGCGAGATCACTCTCCCGCCGAGCAGCTGCACCATCGGCTCGGGCGAGGCCCCCACGACGGTGACGCCGCCCTGGCGGACGAAGAACATGTACGGGCTCGGATTGACCTGGCGGAGGACGCGGTAGACATCGAAGGGATCGACGTCGACGTCGAGGTCGAACCGTTGCGAGAGCACGATCTGGAAGGCGTCGCCCGCCCGGATGTGCTCCTTCGCCGCCTCGACGGCAAGGCAGAACTGCTCGGAGCCGAGGGTCCGGCGGACCTCTTCCGGCGCCAGCCGCGCGTCAGGATCGGGCGGCGGCGCAAGGAGCCCGGCGGCGGGGCGCTCGAGGTCGGCCCGAAGGCGCGTCAATCTCCCGACCGCCTGGTCGTAGCGCGGCCGCAGCTCGCCGTCGGGCGGAAGGACGACGTTGTCGAGCAGCACGGCCCGGCTGTGCCAGTGGTCGAAGGCGACGAGCTCGCCGATCACCGAGACGACGGCGTCGGGCAGGTCGCGATCGTCGGGCGGGGGATCGGCGAGGCGCTCGACCTCCCTGACGACGTCGTAGCCGAGGTACCCGACGATCCCGCTCGTGAGCGGCGGCAGCTCCGATACCGCCGGGGCCCTGCAGCCCTCGAGCAGCGCCTCGAGGCAGGCGAGCACGCCGCCGGACAGCGGGACGGCGACCGGTAGCTCGCCTGCCACGACCTCGACGTCGCGGGCGCGTGCGACGAGCGTCGCCGCCGGCGCCCGCCCGAGAAAGGAGTAGCGGCCGAAACGGCCGCCCCGTTCGACCGACTCGAGAAGGAAGCCGTCGCCGTCGCCGACGACCGAGCGGAAGGCGCCCACCGGTGTGGTCGCGTCGGCGAGGAGCTCCTGCCAGACCGGCACGACGCTATGGGTGCGCGCAAGCTCGACGAAACGGTCGTAGCCGATGACGGCGCCGTCAGCCAAGGTTGGTCGAGACGCCGAAGGAGCGGTAGAAGCAGGAGCGCTCGCCCGTGTGGCACGCGCCGCTGCCTTCCTGGTCGACCTCGACGAGCAGTGCGTCGCCGTCGCAGTCGTAGGAGACGCGGCGCACCCACTGGCGGTTGCCGGAGGTCTCACCCTTGCACCAGTACTCGCCGCGACTGCGGCTGAAGAACCAGCTGCGTCCGGTGGTGAGCGATCTCGCGAGCGCCTCGCGGTCCATGTAGCCGACCATCAGCACCTCTCGCGTCGACGCTTCCTGGACGACGGCGACGACGAGGCCGTCGGGGCCGAAGCGGACGCAGGCAAGCTCGTCCTCCGACGCCTCGATGCGCGTCCCCTGACGGGTGCTCACAGGTACAGGCCCGTCCCCCCGCCGAGCCGCTCGGCGGCGACCGCGTGGATGTCGCGCTCGCGAAGGATGAGGTAGGTCTCGCCCTGTACCTCGACCTCGAAGCACTCCTCGGGGTTGAACAGCACCTTGTCGCCGGACTTCACCGTGCGCACGTGCGGGCCGACCGTCACGACGCTCGCCCACGCGAGCCGCTTCGCCACCTGGGCGGTCGCAGGGATGAGTATCCCGGCACGGGACCGCCGCTCGCCCTCGGAGGGCGGGACCTGCACGAGCACCCGGTCGTTCAGCATCGTCACCGGCTGCTTGACGCCATTGAGCGTCAGGTCATGCGTCGCGGTCTCTGCGCCGGCCACCTCCGCCACGGTAGTGCCTCGGGACCCTGCCTCCGCCAGGAGCTCAGGCGCCGGCCGGTCCGAGCTCAGGCGCGGGCCGGACGGCGATGCCGGCCGAGGCGAGATGCCGCTTGGCATCGGCCACCCCGAAGCGGCCGTAGTGGAAGATCGAGGCGGCGAGGAGGGCGTCGGCGCCCGCTCGCGCGCCTTCGACGAGATGGTCGAGCGTGCCGACGCCGCCGGAGGCGACGACCGGGACGCCGACGGACCCGCTCAGCCGACCGAGGAGCTCGAGGTCGTAGCCGGCCTCCGTGCCGTCGCGGTCCATCGACGTGACGAGCAGCTCGCCAGCGCCCAGCCGTTCGGCGACGACGGCCCAGGTGAGGGCGTCGAGGCCCGTCGCCCGGCGACCTCCGTGGCTGTAGACCTCGAAGCCGTCGCCGCGCCGCCGAGCGTCGATCGCGACGACGACGCACTGGGAGCCGAACGTCTCGGCAAGCTCGGCGACGAGGGACGGGCGGGCGATCGCCGCGGAGTTGACCGCGACCTTGTCCGCGCCGGCGCCGAGCAGCACCCGTGCGTCGTCGAGCCGGCGCACCCCGCCGCCGACCGTGAGGGGGATGAAGACCTCCTCGGCCGTGCGCCGCACGACCTCGACCATCGTCGAGCGACCCTCGCTCGAGGCGGTGATGTCGAGGAAGACGAGCTCGTCGGCGCCAGACTCGTCGTAACGCCGAGCGAGCTCCACGGGGTCGCCGGCGTCGCGCAAGTCCACGAAGTTCACGCCCTTCACCACCCGCCCGGCGTCGACGTCCAGGCAGGGGACGACCCTCACGAAGCGCACGCCGCCATCGCCTCCCCGAGCGTCAGCCGCCCGTCGAGCAGAGCCTTCCCGACAACGGCGCCGGCGAGGCGGCGACCGGAGGACTCGAGCGCCGCGAGCTCGGCGAGGTCCGCCGCCGAGCCGATCCCCCCCGACGCGACGACCGGGAGCGCGGTGCGCTCGAGCAGGTGCCGGTAGCCGGCGACGTCGGGACCGGCGAGGGTCCCGTCGCGGGAGATGTCGGTGACGACGAGGGCGGCGAGCGGCGAGGCCTCGAAGGGGGCGACGGCGTCGAGCAGCTCGACCCCCGTAGCCGCCGTCCAGCCCCGGATGGCCAGCTCTCGCCGCGCCGGCCCGCCGGCCCCGGCGACACGGCGGTGATCGAGACCGAGGGCGACTCGGCCGGGGAAGCGCTCGGCGAGGCGACGCACGACGTCGGGGTCCTCGACGGCGACGGTTCCCACCACTACGCGGGTGATGCCGCTGTCGAGCAGCTCAGCGGCGATGGCTTCCGCGCGCACCCCGCCGCTGTACTCGACCGGCACGCCCGCCTCCCCGACGATGCGCTCGACGATCGGCCGGTTGGCGAGGACGCCGCCCATGGCGGCGTCCAGGTCGACGACGTGCAGCATCGGCGCCCCCCCTGCGCCGTAGGCGCGCGCCAGCTCGACCGGGTCGCCGTAGACGGTCTCCTGGTCGGCATCGCCTCGCAGGAGGCGGACGCAGCGCCCGCCCCGCAGGTCGATCGCCGGCAGGAGGTCCATCACCCGGGAAGACCTGCCGGCCGCCTCCCTGCTGCGCCCTCGGCGCCCCCGCCGCGGC
>DAHVLW010000052.1:0-2068 GCA_027320205.1 Acidimicrobiaceae bacterium | reverse complement strand
TCGGCGAGCATCCCCCAGGAGCCCATGAGCCGGTCGAGGTGCTGACGCGCCCCGATGTCGAGGCCGGTGTACTCGCGGGCGAGGTCGGCCGGGGAGGTCATCGGAGCGCCTCGGCCCGCAGCGGGACGTCGTAGCCATGCCGCGATCGGAACGCTCGCAGCGTGCGGTAGCCGGCAGACTCGGCGAAGGCGGCGAGGTCGGGGGCGCGATCGGCCACGTGCGTGGGCCCGTGGGTGTCGGAGGCGGTCGTCACCGGCACGCCGAGGGCATGCAGCCGGTCGAGCAGCGACGCGGAGGGGTACGCCTCGCCGACTGGCTTGCGCCAGCCGGCTGAGGAGATCTCGGCCGCCATCCCCGACGCCGCGGCCGCCCCTGCCATCCGGGCGGTGCAGTCGTCCTCGAGCGCCGGCGAGGGCCTGCGACCGGTCACCTTCACGAGGTCGGGGTGTGCGAGCACGTCGCAGACCTTGGTGGCGGCGAGCTCCTCGATCGCCGAGGTGTAGGCGCGCCACGCGCCCTCGGCGCCCGTCCGCGCCCACTCGGCCATCGAGCGCTCGTCGTCGAGGTCGTCGAACATCCACACTCCGAGCCAGTGCACCGAGCCGAGCAGCACGTCGAAGGGGTAGCCCTCGAGCAGGCGCGCCACGCGGTCCATGCGCCCCGGGTAGTAGTCGACCTCGAGGCCGACGACGACCGGGAGGCCGGCGGCGCGTGCGGAGGTGGCGGCCTCCACGTAGTCGTCGAGGTCGGCCGTCGCATGATGGTCGAAGTACTCCACCATGCGCGCGCGGAGCCCCGCGTCCGGAGCCTCCCGCCAGAAGTCACCGACCGCGGCGCGCCCCGCGGCGAAGCGGAACAGGTGCTCGGTGAGCGCGATCTCGGTCACGCCGGCTGCCCCGGCACGCGCGCACAGCTCGGCGAGGCGCTCGAGGCGGTACTGCTCCGAGCTCGCGCGCATCTCGTGCGGCCAGAGATGGACGTGGTAGTCGAGCAAGGCGCCAATCGTACGCCAGGGCCTCGACGTCCCTTCCGGACGGGAACGAGGTCCTCCGGGGCGGCGCCTTCAGGCCCGCTGGCCCCGGCCGCCGGGTGCCGAGAAGAGCCGGCGGCCGACCTCCAGGAGGTCGGCGAGACCGGTGACCTCGCCCGGCAGGTGCGGCACCGTCGCCGTCACCTCGTGCGCCTGGGCCATCTCGGCGAGCAGCTCCGCCTGGCGGCTCGCGACGAGCTCGAAGTTCGAGAAGCTCCGCCCGATCTCCTCGAGCACTCGGCTGACCTGGTCGAGCTCGCCGCTCCGGCGCGCGAGCGCCCCGGCCAGCCGGCTTGCCGTCTCGGCGGACCGCGCCCGGAGGGCATCGGCGACCACCGCCGCCTCGGGATCGGCGAGGCTCGCCGGAAGGACCTTGTTGGCGACGAGCAGGCCGAGATGGAGCCGACGCTCGGCGAGCGCGGCGACAAAGCGGGTCGCCTCGTGGGCAGGCACCGCCTCGAGCGTCGTCACGACCATGAACGTCGTCGCCTCGTCACGCAAGAGCGCCCCGACAGCCCGGGCGCGGGCGACGAATCCTTCGTACATGCTCTGGAACAAAAGGAAGAACTCGCCGACGTCCTCGAGGAACTGGGTCCCGAGGACCCGGTCTGCGACCTGATAGAAAGGCCGCGACGCGAGCGACACGAGCCGCGAGCGCGCCGGCGCCACCAGCCATCGCAACAACCGCGAGGCGAAGAACTCCGCCATCCGCCTCGGCGCGTCGAGGAAGTCGAGCGCCTCGCGCGTCGGCGGGGTGTCGACGACGACGAGGTCGTACTCGCCCTCGGCATGGATCTCGTACAGCCGCTCCATCGCGATGTACTCGTGCCCCTGGGCGAAGCGACCGCTGATGTTCTGGTAGATCGGGTTGGAGAGGATCCGCTCCGCCGTGGTCGCGTCGGGCGCCTGCCGCTTGACGAAGGTGTCCCAGGACTGCTTCGTGTCGAGCATCGCCGCGAACAGGGCGCCCCGCGGCTGAGCGCCGGCGGCGGCGAACGCCTCGCGAGGCACCCGGGTCGCGGCATTGCCGATCCCGTC
>DAHVLW010000045.1:0-5715 GCA_027320205.1 Acidimicrobiaceae bacterium | reverse complement strand
CGAACGCTCTTCGAGCAGCCGGGCCCCCTTCCCGTGGAGCGGCTGCCGCAGGAGATCGCGGCGCGCCTGCGGGAGGCGGGCGTCGAGGCCGCGCTCGCGGCGCCGATCGTGGTCGAGGGGGAGACCTGGGGCGTCCTCGTGCTCTCGAGCGCGAGGGCGGGCCTCGCCTGGCAGCCGATCGAGACCGACGCGGTCCGGGCCGCCGCCGACACACTCGCCGCCGCCATCGCGGGCGACCTGGCCGCCGGGCACGTCCAGGAGGCCGAGGCGCGCTACCGGACGCTCGTCGAGCACGTCCCGGTCGTCGCCTACACGCAGCCCGTCGCAGGGGTGTCCGGGACCTACTACATCAGCCCCCAGGTGGAGCGGTGGCTCGGCCACCCGGCGAGCGCCTGGGGCGACAACGCCTTCTGGCTCGGCCAGATCCATCCGGACGACCTCGAGCGGGTGGCGGAGGCCGACCGCCGGACGGACGAGACCGGGCAGCCGTTCGCCGAGGAGTACCGGCTGCGGGCCGCCGACGGCAGTTACCGCTGGATCCGGGACGAGTGCGTGCTCATGCGGGACGAGCGGGGGAATCCGCTCGCGTGGCAGGGCGTCTTCGCCGACGTCACCGACCGCCGCGAGGCCGAGGAGGCCCTGCGCGAGAGCGAGACGCGGTACCGGGCGCTCGTCGAGCAGGCTCCCGACGCGATCTTCGTCCACGCGGAGGGACGGCTCGTGTTCGCGAACTCGGCCGGAGCGGCCCTGCTCGGGGCCGGCTCCCCCGCCGACCTCGTCGGCCGGTCCGTGCTCGAGCTGACCCACCCGGACGACCGCGCCGCGGTCGCCGGCCGGCCGTGGGCCCTGGGGGAGGAGGGACGCCTCACGCTGGAGGAGCGGCTGCTGCGCCTGGACGGGTCGGTCGTCGAGGTGGAGGCGGTCTCGATCCCGGTGGTGCACCAGGGACGCCCGGGCTTCCAGACCATCATGCGCGACATCACGGAGCGGAGGCGGGCGGAACGGCAGCTGCGGGAGAGCGAGGCCAGCCTGGCCGCCGCCCAGGCGGTCGCGCACATGGGGAGCTGGGAGATCGACCTCATCGACCTCGATCGCCCCCTCGCCAACCCGCGCAGGTGGTCCGACGAGATGTTCCGCCTGCTCGGCCTCGAGCCGGGCTCGGTCGAGCCGACGGAGGACCTCCTCTACGGCAGGATCCCCCCGGAGGACCGGGAACGGGTGCGCCGGGCCATCACACGCGCCGCTCGGGAGGGCGCCGCCGCCCGCTTCCGCCACCGGTTCGTCCTGCCGGGGGGGGTCGAGCGGATCGTCGAGGTCCAGGCCGACGTGCTGCGGGACGCGCTCGGCCGCCCGACCATGCTCGTCGGCAACACCGTCGACGTGACCGACCGGGTCCGCGCCGAGGAGGCCCTGCGCGAGGACGAGGAGCGCTAACGCCAGCTCGTCGAGCAGGTTCCGGTCGTCGTGTACACGCAGGACGTCGCCGGGGAGCTCCGGTACGTCAGCCCGCAGATCGAGGCCTGGTTCGGCTATCCGGCGGCGCAGTGGACCCAGGGCTTTCTGCGGAGCCTCATCCATCCGGACGACCTCACGCGCGCGCAGGAGGCGGGACGGCGCTCGGGCGTCACCGGGATGCCGTTCGCGCAGGAGTACCGGATGCGAGCCCACGACGGCCGGTGGCTGTGGGTGCGCGACGAGGCCGTCATGCTCCCGGGGGAGGGCGACGAGCCGGGCGTCTGGCAGGGCGTGTTCGTCGACGTCACCGAGCGCCGGCGCGCCGAGGAGGAGCTCTCGCGCAGCCTCGCCGAGCTGCGGCGCCTGGACCGGGAGCGCCGCCGCCTGATCGGCCGCATCGTCGAGGCGCAGGAGGAGGAGCGTCGGCGGATCTCCGACGACATCCACGACGACTCGGTCCAGGTCATGGCCGCCGCCGCCATGCGGCTCCAGCCGCTGCGCCGCGAGGCCTCCGACGAGCAGCTCGAGGTCATCGACCGGCTGGAGTCGACCATCAACGAGTCGATCCGGCGCCTGCGCCACCTGATGTTCGAGCTGCGCCCCCCGGCCCTCGACCGCGAGGGCCTCGCCGCCGCGATCCGCACGTACCTGACGGAGTCGGCCGCCGACACGGACCTGGACTTCCAGGTCGAGAGCGACCTGCCGGCGGAGCCGCCGGTCTCCACCCGAACGATCGCCTACCGCATCGTGCAGGAGGCCCTCGCGAACGTGCGCAAGCACGCGAACGCCGAGCGGGTGCAGGTGAGGCTCTCGGCCGCCGACGGCGGCCTGCTGGTCCGCGTGGTCGACGACGGGGTCGGGTTCGACCCGGACGAGGTGGGAGTCGAGCGCCCGGGCCACATCGGGTTCACCGCGATGCGCGAGCGGGCGGAGGTCGCCGGCGGACGGTGGCAGGTGGAGAGCTCCCCGGGCAACGGGACCGTCGTCGAGTTCTGGATCCCCCCGGCCGGGACCGTCGGGGGGGTGCCGGACGACGGAGACGGCGGTGGAGACGAGCAGGACGAAGGGCGCCCGTCCGGGCCGGGGGATGCCCCGGGGCTCGACGAGGGGACCGCGACCCCGCCGAACGGCTAAGGTCACCGCCGCAACGGACGATACCCTAGACGACTGTCTCACCTCATCCATCCACTCCACGCCGATATGTCCGAATCGAAGATCAGAGTCGCGATCGCCGACGACGAACCCACGGTTCGCGCGGCCCTGGCCGATCTCGTCGCCGACGAGCCGGCCTTCGAGCTCGTGGGAACGGCGAGCGACACCGACGAGGCCATCGGCCTCACGCTGCGCGAGCGGCCCGACGTCGTCCTGCTCGACGTCCGGATGCCCGGCGGCGGCGGGCAGCGGGCCGCGCAGGAGATTCGCGCGAGCTGCCCCTCGACCAGGGTCGTGGCGCTCTCGGCCTACGAGGATCGCGGCACGGTGCTCGAGATCCTGCGCGCCGGGGCCGTCGGCTACCTGGTGAAGGGCACGTCGGGCCGGGAGATCCTGGACGCGATCCACCGGGCGGCCCGCGGCCAGGGGATCCTGTCGAGCGAGGTCACGGCCGACGTCCTGGACGAGCTGGCGGGCCAGCTCGAGCGCCGCGAGCGCGGCGCGGCGCGGCGGCGCGCCCAGATCGAGCGCGTCCGCGCGATCCTCGAACGCCCGGACCGGCTGGCCATCCACCTGCAGCCGATCGTCGACCTCGCGAGCGGCGAGGTCGTCGGGACGGAGGCGCTCGCGAGGTTCGACGGGGACCCGCCGCGGCCGCCCGACGTGTGGTTCTCCGAGGCGAAGGCCATCGGGCTGGCGCAGGACCTCGAGCTCGCCGCCGTCCGAACGGCCCTCCGCACGCTCCCCCACCTGCCACAGCACGCGTTCCTCTCGGTGAACGTCTCCCCCGACGTCGCCTCGACCAGCAGGTTCCTGGAGATCCTGGACGGCGCCGCCACGGAGCGCGTGGTCATCGAGGTGACCGAGCACGTGCAGGTCGAGGACTACGAGGAGCTGTCGGCCTCGCTCCGCGAGGTGCGGGCCCTCGGGGCGCGACTCGCGATCGACGACGCCGGGGCCGGATATGCGAGCCTGCGGCACATCCTGCAGCTCTCGCCCGACTTCATCAAGATCGACATCACGCTGACCCGGGGGATCGACGGCGACTCCGCCAAGCGCGCGCTGGCCGCCGCGCTGATCACGTTCGCATCCGAGATCGGGGCGCAGATCATCGCGGAGGGGATCGAGACGCTGGAGGAGCTGCGGACGCTCCGGGAGCTCGGCGTGGGCCTCGGCCAGGGGTACTTCCTGGCCAAGCCCGCCCCGCCGCAGCCAGGTGGGCTGATCGGCCGCGTGCCGATCCTCGGGTCCACGAGGGACTGACCTCCGACATCCGGCAGAATGGTGACCGCTGCCACGCCGGAAGGAGCCACGCGATGGAGGTCCTCGACTCGTTCCTCGACGCGACGGGCGACACGCCCCTCGTGCGCCTGCGCCACGTGACGCGGGACGTCAAGGCGACGGTCCTCGCGAAGCTCGAGATGCTGAACCCCGGCGGGAGCGTGAAGGACCGAATCGCGCTGCCGATGATCGAGGCGGCCGAGCGCGCCGGGCTGCTGCGCCCGGGCGGGACGATCGTCGAGCCGACGTCCGGGAACACCGGCCACGGCCTGGCGATCGCGGCGGCCATCAAGGGCTACCGGTGCATCTTCGTGATGCCGGACAAGATGAGCGCCGAGAAGGTCGCGCTGCTTCGCGCCTACGGCGCCGAGGTCGTGATCACCCCGACCGCGGTGTCGCCGGAGTCTCCTGAGTCCTACTACCGCGTGGCGGACCGGCTGACCGAGGAGATCCCCGGCGCCTTCCAGCCGAACCAGTACGCCAACCGGGAGAACCCGGCGGCCCACTACGCAACCACCGGCCCGGAGATCTGGCGGCAGACCGACGGCAGGATCGACGTGCTGGTGGTCGGCGTCGGGACCGGCGGCACGGTCTCCGGCACCGGTCGCTACCTGAAGGAACGCAAGCCCGGCGTGCTGGTGGTCGGCGCCGACCCGGAGGGCTCGATCTACTCCGCGCCCGACGAGCCCGCACGCCCGTACCTCACCGAGGGGATCGGCGAGGACTTCTGGCCGGAGACCTTCGACCCCTCGGTGGTCGACCGCTGGGTCCGGGTCTCCGATCGCGACGCGATGCTGACCGCTCGGGCGATCGCGCGCCAGGAGGGGATCCTGGTCGGGGAGTCCTGCGGCACCGCGATGTTCGCCGCGCTGCAGGTCGCCCGGGACCTCCCGGAGGACGCGGTGGTGGTGGTGATCTTCCCCGACACCGGCCGCAACTACCTGTCCAAGCTCTACTCCGACACGTGGATGCGCCAGTACGGGTTCCTGGCCGAGCCCGAGCCGGTCCGGGTGGACGAGGTGCTGGCGGCCCGGGGCGGCGAGGTGCCGCCGCTCGTCACCGTCGGCGCTCACGAGAAGGCGCGCGGGGCGATCGACCTCCTGCACGAGCACGGCATCTCGCAGGCGCCCGTCGTCCGCGGCGAGGGGGAGGGCGAGGGCGTGGCGGCGATCGTCGGGTCGATCCGCGAGGCGGCGCTGCTCGACCGCATCTTCCGCGATCCGGACGCGCTGCAGGCCGACGTGGCCGAGGTGATGGCACCGCCGCTGCCGCTCGTCGCCCACGACGCCCCGATCGAGGTGGCCTTCGCGGAGCTGCAGGCGAGCCCGGCCGTGGTCGTCGCGCGCGGGGCCGAGGCGCTCGGCGTGCTGACCCGCTCGGACCTCCTCGAGTTCCTGGCCCATCGCCGCGGCGCCCGCTCCGGCACGCGCGCCCGAGGGCGGTAGGCTTCGACCAGTGCCGCGGGTCCTCGGGGTCGACGTCTCGCTCGGGCGCGGCCTCGACGTCGCACTCGTCGAGGACGCCGCCCTGACGCGCACCTGGAGCCGGGTCGGGCCCGGCGGGCTCGCAGGGCTGCTGCTCGAGGAGGCGCCAGACGCCGTCGCCATCGACGCCCCGCCCCGCCCCGGACTCGGCCTGCTTCGTCACGAGGCCGTGCGCGGCTCGCTGCCGGTGCCACCGGAGCCGGGCCGGCACCTCGACCGGCGCGTCGCCGAGTACGAGCTCGCGCGGCGCGGCATCGGCTCGCACCAGACCCACCACGACGAGTCGAAGCTGTTCTCGTGGATGACGGCCGGGTTCGAGGCCTTCGCGGCCGCGAGGGCGGCC
>DAHVLW010000040.1:0-2048 GCA_027320205.1 Acidimicrobiaceae bacterium | reverse complement strand
CTCGACCGGCTCGACGACGCGTGTCGAGACCACGACGTGGTGGTGGGCCGCGCCCGCGCCAACCTCGCCGCCCCCCGCTGCCTGCTCGGCCGGCACGGAGAGGGCACGCCGCTCCCGGGTCGTCCGGAGGAGGTTGGCGAGCACGTGGCGCAAGGGGTTGGCGTAGGCGAAGGAGGTGTAGCTCGACGGCCCCGCGACGCCCGGGGTCGCCGAGCGCCACGCCGGGACTCGCCGGACCCGCCACATCCGGCCCCGCGACAGCAGCGTCGCGGCGAGCGCGACGGCGGCGAAGAGGATCGGCATGACGACGAAGAGCCAGGAGGGCGAGAGGATCGAGAAGCCCCTGAACACCGGCTGGAGGACCCACGGCGAGGCCAGCGCTCCGTCGACCGCCGCGCGGGGGACGAGCGGCGACAGCGACTTTGCGATCAGGCGGACCTCCCACGGGCTGACCGCGGCGGCGCCGAGGCAGCCGATGGCGAGTGCGCCGAGGCCGAGGCGGGCACCAAGACCGAGCCCGGCGCCCCCATGACCCGCCCGGCGGTCCTCCCCGCTGCCGAGGATCGACATGCCGAGCACGCGCGCGAAGGTGAGCACCGCGAGCCCGGCGCTCAGCGCGACGAGCGCCCCGGCGACCGCCATCCCGAGCCTGATGGCGAGTCCCGGGAGGCGGAACTCCTGCATGAGGGCCTCGAGCACGAACCACTCCGAGACGAAGCCGACCGTGGGCGGCATGGCGGCGAGCGTGGCGGCGCCGACGGCGAAGCCGACCGCGGCGAACGGTGCCCGCCGACCGGCGCCACGCAGCTCGTCGAGCTCGTCGCTGCCGCAGGCCTGCTCGAGGCTCGAGCCCGCCGCAAACAGGAGCGACTTCGCGAGCGCATGTGCCACCACTTGCAGGCTCGCCGCCAGCAGCCCGACGCTCTCGAGGAGCCGGTCGCCGGTCGCCGCGCCGGCGAGGCCGATGCCGAAGGCCGTGACGATGATGCCGGCGTTCTCGACGCTCGAGTAGGCGATCAGCCGCGAAAGGCGCGCCTGGACGCCCGCGAAGGCGATCCCGAGCAGCGCGGTCGTCCCGCCGAGCACGAGGACCGTGACGACGAGCCAGGCCGGCGGAGCGCCGAGGACGCCGAGGAAGCGCCAGAGCCCGTATGCGCCCACATTTGCGGCGATGCCCGCCATCGCCGCCCGGAGCGGGCCGGGGGCGGCCGGATAGCCGGCGGGGATCCAGGCCTGCAGCGGGACCACGCCGAGCTTGGCTCCGAAGCCGAGGACGACGAGGGCGTAGGCGACGTCGTGCAGCGGGCCTGCGCCCGCGTGGTGCCACGCCGCGATGGAGAAGCTGCCCGTGCGCGCGGCGAGCAGGAGGAAGCCGACGAGCAGAGAGGCGCCCCCGAACTTGCCGGTCACGAGCGTGAGCCACGCGCCGTCCGCCTGGTGCCGGCTCGACCGGCCGAGGCCCGAGAGGGCGTAGAAGGCGAGCGTGACGCACTCCCAGGCGAAGAGGAACGTGTAGGCGTCGCCGGCGAGGAGCACGACGGCCACGCCGGCGAGCAGCAGGAGGTAGGCGGCCGCGAGCCCGCGCCGCGGGCTCCGCTCGCGGCGGGCCCACGAGGCGCTGCAGGCGGAGAGCGCCACCGCGAGGCCGAAGAGCAGCACGAGGAAGAAGGCGGCGAGGTCGTCGACGACGAAGCGCGTACGGCCGAGACCGAGCAGCGAGCCGAGGTCGAGCCTCGCGGGTCGGTTGGCGAGCACGCGCCCCCCGAGAGCTGCGAGCAGCCCGGAGCCGGCGGCGCCGAAGAGGTAGGGGACGGGCCGCGGCGCCCGGCGGGGGGTGCCGAGGGCGAGGTCGGCGAGCGCGCCGGCGGCGAAGCAGGCGAGCCCGGCGGCGAGCAGCGCCGCGGTCATCGGGCCGCCTTTGCTCCGCCGGGCCGTCCGGGCGCGGACCGCACCTGCTCCGCCCGCGTGCGACGTTGCCGTCCCGGGCCGGCCTGCCCGAGGGCGAGGAGGATCCCGTGCAGGATCGAGAACGGGCTCGGCGGCGAGCC
>DAHVLW010000311.1:0-10747 GCA_027320205.1 Acidimicrobiaceae bacterium | reverse complement strand
CTCGACGCCGAGCAGCGGGTGGTCGCTCACGTAGAGCCCGAGCATCTCCTTCTCGAGGGCGAGGCGCTCGGCCTTGCCGAACTCGGCGTCAGGGATGTCGACCCTCGCCTCGGCGAAGCGCCCCCCCGAGGACCCCGCGCCCTCCGGCTCGAGGAGGGAGAAGAGCGTCGAGATCCCCTGCTCCTCCTCGCGCCGCCGGGTCAGCACGCGGTCGATCACGTCGTCGAAGACGAGGCAGAGGCCCTTTCGGGGGTGCCCGACGGAGTCGAACGCCCCCGCCTTGATCAAGGACTCGACCGTACGCTTGTTGAGGACGGAGGGGTCGACCCGGCTGCAGAAGTCGTAGAAGTCGGCGAACGGCCCGCCTCGCTCGCGCTCGGCGACGATCAGCGACATGAGCCCCTCGCCGACGTTGCGGATCGCCGACAGCCCGAAGGTGATCGAGCCGGGCCCGCCCCCGCCAGGGGCCGGCGGGCGCGCGGTGAAGTTGGAGGCCGAGACGTTCACGTCCGGGACGTGGACGGCGATGCCGAGCGCCCGGCACTCCGAGAGGTAGACCGCCGTCTTGTCCTTGTCGTCCTTCACCGAGGAGAGCAGCGCGGCGAGGTACTCCACGGGGTAGTTCGCCTTCAGCCAGGCCGTCTGGTACGCGACGAGCCCGTAGCCGTAGCAGTGCGACTTGTTGAACGCATAGTCGGCGAACGGCTCGATGATGTCGAACAGCTGCGTGCCGATCTTCTCCCCGTAGCCCTGGGCCACGCAGCCCGCCACGAACTTCTCGCGCTCGGCCTGCATGATCGACCGGCTCTTCTTGCCCGCCGCCTTTCTGAGGTTGTCCGCCTCCTCGAGCGAATAGCCGGCGAAGCGCTGGGCGACCCGCATCATCGACTCCTGGTAGATCATCAAGCCGTAGGTGTCCGCCAGGATCGGCTCGAGCTCGGGATGCAGGTAGGTGACGGGCTTTCGCCCGTTCTTCCGGTCGGCATAGTCGCGGTGCATGTTCGCCGCCATCGGGCCCGGGCGGTAGAGGGCGACGAGGGCGGCGACGTCGTCGAAGCTCGTCGGGGCGAGCGAGCGCATCAGCGAGCGCATGGGCCCGCCCTCGAGCTGGAACACGCCGATCGAGTCGCCCTCGCGCAGCATCGCGAAGGTCTTCTCGTCCTCCAGCGGGACCGCGTCGATGTCCGGTCGATCGCCCTCCCGCTCCTCGACCAGGTCGAGCGCCCGCTCGATCACCGAGAGATTGCGCAGGCCGAGGAAGTCCATCTTCAACAGGCCCAGCTCCTCGACCCCGTGCATCTCGTACTGCGTGACGATCGGGGCGTCGGCCGGCTCGCCACCCGGTTCGGGCTTGCGCTGGATCGGCAGGTACTCGGTGAGCGGTTCGTGGGTGATGACGACCGCTGCGGCGTGGATGCCGTCCTGCCGGCGGAGGCCCTCGAGACCCTTGGCGACGTCGATCACCTTGCGGGCGTCGGGGTCGGCGGCGTACATCTCCCGCAGGCCCGACGCCGCCGCATAGCCGTCGTCGTAGCCCTCGACCCGCTCGAGGCAGGCGGAAAGCGGCGTGTCGCGCCCCATGACGAGCGGGGGCATCGCCTTGGCCACCCGATCGCCGAGCGCGTACGGGAAACCGAGGACCCTCGCGGCGTCCCGTACGGCGGCGCGCGCCTTGATCGTCGAGAAGGTCACGATCTGCGCGACGCGGTCCCAGCCGTAGCGCTCCGAGGCGTAGCGGATCATCTCGCCACGGAAGCGCTCGTCGAAGTCCATGTCGATGTCGGGCATCTGCTTGCGGCCCGGGTTGAGGAACCGCTCGAAGATCAGGTCGTAGCGGATCGGGTCGAGGTCGACGATGCGGAGGCAGTACGCGACGCAGCACCCCGCTGCCGAGCCCCGGCCCGGCCCGACGCGGATGCCCGAGCGGCGCGCGTGGCGGATCAGGTCCCAGACCACGAGGAAGTAGGCGGAGAATCCCATCGACTCGATCACGCCGAGCTCGTAGTGGATGCGCTCGGCGACCGCGTCGGGCAGCGCCGTCCCGTAGCGCTCGGCGGCGCCTTCGAGCGTGAGGTGGCGGAGGTACGCGGTCGCCGACTCCTCGTAGGTCGTTCGGCGGAACTCCTCGGGCACAGGAAAGCGAGGGAGGGTGGGCTTGCCGAGCTCGATCTCGACGTGGGCCCGCTCGGCGATCCACAGCGTGTTGTCGCACGCCTCCGGCAGCTCTGAGAACAGCTGCCGCATCTCGGCGGCCGATTTCAGGTAGTGCTCCTCGCCGTCGAACTTGAACCGCTTCGGGTCGTCGATCGTGGCACCCGTCTGCACGCAGAGCAGCGCGTCGTGGGCGACGGCGTCCTCCCGCCGGCAGTAGTGCCCGTCGTTCGTCGCGACGAGCGGGGCGCCGATCCAGCGGGCGATGTCGACGAGCTGGGGGTTCGTCCGCCGCTGCTCCGCCAGGCCGTGGTCCTGCAGCTCGACGAAGAGGCTGTCCCGCCCGAAGATGTCCTGCAGGCGGCCGGCGTGCCGACGCGCCTCGGCGACATCGCCGCCCAGCAGCGCCTGGAGGACGACGCCGCCGAGACAGCCGGTCGTCGCGATCAGGCCCTCGTGGTAGCGCTCGAGGAGCTCCCAGTCGGCGCGTGGCTTGTAGTAGTAGCCGGAGAGGAACGCCTCGGACGAGAGCTCCATCAGGTTCCGGTAGCCCTCGGTCGTCTCGGCGAGGACCGTCAAGTGGTAGTAGAGCTTCTCGCCCCGCTCGCCCTCGCCACCCGTGTCGTCGAGCCGGCCCCGCCGCACGGGCCGCTCGAAGCGCGAGCTTCCCGCCATGTAGGCCTCGATGCCGATGATCGGCTTGATGCCCCGCTCCCGGCACGCCTTGTAGAAGTCGAGGACGCCGTACATGTTGCCGTGGTCGGTGATGGCGATCGCCGGCTGGCCGTCGGCGACCGCTGCCGCGACGACGTCGCCGATCCGCGACGCGCCGTCGAGCATCGAGTACTCGGTGTGCTGGTGGAGGTGGGCGAACGACCTCGCCGTACGCGTCCCTCCGGGCCCAGCCATCGCGTCCTCCACAGCTCGTCCACACGCGCCGTCCACCGCTGTGGACGAACTACAGCCCTGTCATTCGTCCGCCCGGCACGTTAGCGCGGGCGGCCCGCCTCGAGCTGAGCCCCGGGCGTCAGAGGTAGGGCCCGGCGCGGCCCGCCTGCTCGCTGGTCGAGGCGGCCGGCAGGCTTCGCCGCCGCATCTCCTCGAACTGGGCCCGCGCCGCGACCTGCTGGGCGAACAACGCCGCCTGGATCCCGTGGAACAGGCCCTCGAGCCACCCCACGAGCTGGGCCTGCGCGAGCCGGATCTCGGCGTCGCTCGGCTCGTCTGAGGAGAAAGGCAGCGCCAGCCGGTCGAGCTCCTCGACGAGGTCCGGCGACAGCCCGTCGGCGAGCTCGCGGACCGAGCTCTCGTAGATCTCCTTCATCCGCTGCCGGCTGGTCGGGTCGAGGGGCGCCTGGCGCACCTCCTCGAGCAGCTGGCGGATCATCGAGCCGACGCGCATGACCTTCGCCGGCTGCTCGATCGACTCGGCAGTCCCCTCCAGGGTCGCCTCACCCTCGCCGTCCGCGTCGACGGCGCCGGCGTGCCGCCCGCCGCCGGTCCGCTGCTCGATCGAGGGGACGTTGGCGCTGTCGTGCTCGCTCATGGATCGATTCTTACCCAGGAGCGGAGCGAGCGTGGTGATGCCGCGCCAGCTCGCCGGGCGACCGGGCCGCGCGAGGTGCCCGGCGCAGCCGGGGTGCTCAGGCGCCGGTGACCCGGCGGAGGTCCTCGAGGGAGAGCTCGGCCGTGACCTCGCCGCCGCAGCGGTCGCAATGCGCCGTGTGGCGCCACGACCTGAGCAGCCGCGTGCCCGAGGAGTCGAGGTAGACGACGAACGCCTCGGAATCGGGGTCGAGCGCCAGGTGGCTGTAGCTCCGCCACTGCGTCGCGACCGACGAGGACATCCGCGGGCCCTTGAGGACCCGGCAGAAGCGGTGCCTCCCGGGGTCGAAGAGCCAGGTGCTGTGGCAGGACTCAAGCACGACGAACTCGGGTGCATCGACCGCGGCGGCCAGCAGGTGCGGCGCCGTGCGTAGCGGGGCGGAGCCGACCTCGCGCCGCCCGCCGGAGCGGGATTGGAACAGCTCGCGTACATCCACAGACCCGATCATGCCCGCCCCCTGCGACGACCCCGACGCGGGCGCATTGCAGTCTCGTGAATATCGCGACGATCGGAGCGAGCGGGCGGCGGGTCGCCTCCGGACCGCGCGGCGGCTGGCCGGCACCCGAGACCCATGATCCCGGAGCCCCACGCGGCCGCGCCGGCTACACGAGCGGCCACGGGTACGGCCGGCGCTCGACGTCGGGTGCGGGGAAGCTCGGCCGCTCCAGCAGCCGGCGCGCCCGCGCCGCGAGGCTCGCCACCTCCGCTGCGTCGAGGAGCCCGCCGAGTCGCGCCGGCACCCCCCGCGCGATCTGCTCGCATCCGGCGACCAGGGCGGCGGGCAGCGGCTCGCCGGCGAAGTCCCACATCACGGTACGCAGCTTCGGCGAGCGATGGAAGCACAGCCCGTTGTCGATGGCCCAGACGTGCCGCTCAGCGTCGAGGAGCAGGTGACCACCCTTACGGTCGGCGTTGTTGACGAGGAGGTCGAAGCCGGCGACGAGTCGCAGGGCGTCGAGGAGCGCGGGGTCTTCGAGAAGAGTGAAGTAGTGCTGCTCGAAGTCGGCTTCGACGAAGCGCTGGAGCGAGCCCGGGCCAAAGGGCGCGTCGGCGCGCAGCACCGTCTCGGGAACGATCGACAGCTCGAGCGCCGTCGACAGCTCGTAGGCCGCGACCTCCCGGCGGTACAGTCCGTCGGGGAAATCGCTGAGCGGCCGCTCGCCGGCCGCCGGCTTGTAGATCGCCCGCCCGCTGCGCTCGCCGAGCTGCACGCTGGCGAGCAGCGTCACGTTCGAGCTCCAGGGCATGCGGCCCTCGACCTCGACCTCGCCCGCCTCCAGCAGCTCCAGCCACCGCGGTCCGGCGGCCGGGCGACCCGTCAGGTCAGCGGGGGGTGATGCCCGTTCGTCCTCGGGCACGTGTGACCCCTCGCGTCCAGCGGGTACCCGCACAACGGGCACGGCGGCCTCCCTGCCTGGACGAGCCGCACGCCCCGCACTGCCAGCGCCACGGCCTGCTCGCGCGTCAGCGACAGGCTCGCCTCGCCGCCCGGCGGATCGTCCCCGGAGACGCGCTCCTCGGCCAGCACGACGACCCGGTCCGCGCCGGCGTCGTAGGAGACGGCCAGGGTGCCGACGGTGAACTCGGGCTCGTCGAACTCCTCGAGCTCGAGTCCCTCCTCGTCGACCTCGATCGGCCCGGCGAGCCCCCGCAGCAGCCGCCCGAGATGCGCCGCCAGCGCACCGACCTGCTGCTTCTCGAGCTTCAGCGTGAGGAGTGAGCTCCCCTGGCGGGCCTGGATCAGGAAGACTCGGGCGCCCACCGGGCCGATCGTCCCGACCGTGACCTTGTCGGGCGAGCCGAGCTCGTAGGAGGCGCTCACCGTGCCGGCACCCCTGCCCGCGCCCGCGTTCCCGCCCTCGCGCCTGCCCGCGCCGGCGCCCCTTCCCCCACAGGGTCGATGCCGAGGGAGGCGAGCTCGCCGGTCGAGTTCACCGTGAGCACCTTCGGACCGCTCGGGCCGTAGGCGACGATGCTCACCGAGCAGGGGGACACCGTCGTGCGCTGCAGGAGGTCGAGCGGCGCGCCGAGGGCGTCGCCGACGGCGACCTTGATCGGGTCGGCATGGGAGACCGCCACGACGACCTCGCCAGGGTGTCGCGCGACGATGCGCTCGACCGTCGCCGCGACCCGAGCCCGCAGCTCGGCGAAGGACTCTCCGGAGGGGAAGCGGAAGCCGGAGGGGTTCCGGAGCACGGCGTCCCACGCCGGCAGGCGGCGGAGCGCCGCGAGCTCCCCGCCGGTCCACTCGCCGAAGTCGCACTCGAGCAGGCCTCGCTCGATCTGCACCGGCTGGCCGAGCGCTCGGGCGACCGCCACGGCGGTCTCGCGGGCGCGCTCGAGCGGCGAAGAGTACACGGCGGTCACCCTGGAGAGAGCAGCGAGGCGCTCCCCCGCCTGCTCGGCTTCGAACCGGCCCTTCTCGGCGAGATGGAGGCCCTTGGCGCGCCCGGGAAGAACCTTGCCCGTCGTCGGCGTCGTCCCGTGGCGCACGAAGCACACGACGGTCGGACGCGCCGCAGCTCGAGCACGAGGAGACATGACGCCCAACGTAGCGTGGTCGGAATGCAGCGACCGCCGCCTACGGACGCACCCGACCGCCGCGCGCCCACACCCGGCGGGCGCGCGTCCGGGTCCGATGAGCGCCGTCGGAAGCTCCTGGACCTTGCGACAAGGGTGGTCGACTGCCGCCGATGCCCGCGCCTCGTGGTCTGGCGCGAGGAGGCCGCGCAGAGCCGGCGTGCGGTCGCCTCCGGCGAAGGCTACTGGGCGCGGCCGGTGCCCGGCTTCGGGGACCCCGACGCGAGGCTCGTCCTCGTCGGCCTCGCGCCCGCGGCCCACGGAGGCAACCGCACGGGCCGCATGTTCACCGGGGACCGGTCCGGCGACTTCCTCTTCTCGGCGCTGCACCGGGCGGGCTTTGCCAGCATGCCCGAGAGCACTGGCCCTGACGACGGCCTGCGGCTCTCGGGCGCCTACGTCACCGCCGCCGTCCGCTGCGCGCCGCCGGCCAACCGGCCCCTGCCCGAAGAGCGCGACCGGTGCGCGGCGTTCCTCGCCGAGGAGCTCGAGATCCTGAGCGGCGCTCGCGTCCTTCTCGCCCTCGGGGCCTTCGCCCTCGACGCGCTCTGGCGGCTCCCCCTCGTCTCGATGGGCGCACCGTGCCGCCGGCCCCGCTTCGCGCACGGCGCCGAGCTCGCGCTCGCGCCAGGGGGCCCCGGGCAGCGCCGGCGCACGCTCGTGTGCTCCTACCATCCGAGCCAGCGCAACGTCTTCACCGGCCTCTTGACTCAGGAGATGTTCGACACCCTGATGGTCCGGGTCCGCGCCCTCGCCGATCGCTGAGATCGGTGAAGCGAACGATCAGCCCGCCGTCACCGGGATCCGCGCCCGCCCGTCCGCGCCCGGTGCGCGCCGGCGGCTTGCACGCGAGAGCTTGGCGAGCAGGGGCAGCACGCCGGGGTCGTGCTCTACCGGCCGGCGCTCGAGGGCGCCAGCGGCGATCATCTCCTCGACGAGCTTCTCCCCCCGCTCGGTGCGCACGAGGGCGAGCGTCCAGTTGCCGAACGCGCCGATGCCCCCCGCAGAGATGTCGGCGTGCTCGGCCGCGAAGTCCGGGCACTGCAGGCATCCCTCCCGGGTCCACTGCCGCGCCTCCTTGAGCGGGACCTCGTGATAGGCGCCGTCGCGCGTCCAGATCTGGAAGACCCCCTTGATGTTCATCTTCCTGATGTCGGCCCGCGCGAGCCCGTAACGCTCTTCGAACAGCTCGGGGAAGATCGCGTCGTCGAACGTCTTCGAGCAGAGAAGTCCGATCGTGAGCTGGAAGCGCCTCGCCACCTTCCCCGCCCGGCGGGCGGCCATCGCGCCCGGCGCCGATGCCTGGCAGCCCATGCCTACGAGGGCAAGCCGTTCGGTCCCCCCGGCGAACGCCTCGGCGTAGGCAAGTGTGTTTGCCGAGTAGGTGTAGCGTGAGCCCGCCGCTGCCAGGACCTCGGCCCGGGTGCGCGCCACGCCGGGGATGGCCTTCCAGCTCGTCCCGTCCCCCTCGAGGTAGGACACGAGCGCCGCGTCGACGACGTCGTGCTCGAGCGCCCAGACGAGGACGGCGGAGACGAGACCGCCGTCCTGGCCGGCCGCGAGGAGCTCGGCGTCGGTCGCCCGGAGCAGCACCGTCTCCCGCGCGATCCCCGAGAGCTCCTCCTCGGCGCGGATCCGGCCAAAGAGGTGCTCGTCGATCTCAGGCTCCCAGCTGCGGAACCGGGGGCAGGCCCGGGTGCAGAGCGTGCAGCCCCGAAGCCCGTGCGTGCAGTTGTCGGGTCCCCCTTCCTCGGGGACGTGGAAGGGGCGGTAGTGGCCGTCCGAGTCGTCATAGCCAAGCACGTCGTAGGGGCAGGCGATCACGCAGGCCGCGCAGCCGGTGCAGGCTCCCGAGATCACCACCTCGCTGAACAGCTCCGCCCACTGGGGCTTCTCGGGCGGCATGCAGGCTACGCCTCGACCGCCTCGAGGACCTTGCCGGCGTGCCCGTCGGCCCTCACGTTGTACCAGGCGCGCTCGATCCGCCCGTCGCGGCCGACGAGGAACGTCGACCGGATCACCCCTACCGAGGTCTTTCCGTAGAGGGTCTTCTCACCCCATGCGCCGTAGCGCGCCATGACGGCGTGGTCGGCGTCGCTGAGCAGGCGAAGCGTCAGCCCGTGGCGCTCGCGGAAGCGGCGGTGCGACGCCGCGGGATCCGCCGAGATGCCGAGCACGTCGACGCCGAGCCCGGAGAAGTCGGGGAGGCCGTCGTTGAACTGACACGCCTCCGTGGTGCAGCCAGGGGTGTCGTCCTTCGGGTAGAAGTACACGACGACGCGCCGGCCCGCGAACGCGGCGAGCGAGACCTCCTCGCCGTCCTGGTCCGGAAGCGTGAAGTCCGGGGCCTTGTCGCCCTTGGAAAGCCTCGACACGCTGCATCCTCCCCGCTTGCACGCTCTTGCCCGCGACTGGCACGAAGGCTAGCCGGGCTGCGTCGCGGTACGCGGCTGCCGCCGGGCGGCGGCGCGTCGGGAGGGAATGACCGGAAGGGGGCCCCGAGGATGGCAGACTTGAGCCATGCCTGGTGGCGCGTCCTTCGAGCAGCTCGGGATCGACCCCGCCCTCGTCGCCGTGCTGCGGGCCTCCGGGATCGAGAAGCCCTTCCCGATCCAGGCCCTGACGGTCCCCGACGCCCTCGCCGGGCGCGACGTGTGCGGCAAGGCGAAGACAGGCTCGGGCAAGACGCTCGCCTTCGGCCTCCCGATGCTGATGCGCACGCCGCACGCCGGGCCAGGCCGGCCCGCCTCGCTCGTGCTCGTCCCGACTCGCGAGCTCGCCGTCCAGGTCACCTCCGTGCTCGCGCCGCTCGCGTCGTCGGTCGACCGCCGCATCGGCACCGTCTACGGCGGCGCCCACCTCGATCGCCAGGTGCGCCGGCTCGAGCGTGGGCTCGACGTCGTCGTCGCCACTCCCGGTCGGCTCATCGACGTCGTCGACCGCGGCGCCGCCGACCTCGCGGGAATCGGGACGCTCGTCGTCGACGAGGCCGACCGGATGGCGGACATGGGATTCATGCCTCAGGTCGAGTGGCTCTTGCGCCACATGCCGGACAGGCGCCAGACGCTCCTGTTCTCGGCGACTCTCGATTCGGCCGTCGACCGGCTCGTCCGCCGTCACCTCGCCGACCCCGTCTTCCACGAGGTCCGATCGCGTCAGGTGACCGTCGACCAGATGGAGCACCTGTTCCTCAAGGTCCACCAGCTCGACAAGGCCCGGGTGGCGGCGGCGGTCGCCGAGGGATCGGGCAAGGCGCTCGTCTTCGTCCGCACGAAGCGCGGCGCCGACCGGCTCTCGTCGGAGCTCCGGCAGCTCGGCACGAGCGTCGCCGCGATCCACGGCGACCTCCGCCAGGGGATGAGGGAGCGCGCCCTCGCCGAGTTCGCCGTCGGCAAGGTCGGCGTCCTCGTCGCCACCGACGTCGCGGCACGCGGGCTCGACATCGAGGGCGTCGACGTCGTCGTCCACTACGACCCGGCGGAGGACCCCAAGGCGTACCTGCACCGCTCCGGGCGGACGGCCCGCGCCGGGGAGAGCGGGGTCGCGGTGACCCTTGCGCTGTGGAACGAGGAGCTGGCCGTCGAGCAGCTCCAGCGCCGGCTCGGCCTCGCACGCGGGGTCGTCGAGGTGTTCTCGAACGACCCCCGGCTCCGCGATCTTTCGGGGTGGCTCGCGGACCGGAGCGCCGCCGTGAGCACCGCGCCGTGAGCGGCGCGGAGGCTCGTGCCGGGTCACGGCTCTACTTCCGCCAGCTCCTCTCCGGGCGGGATTTCGCGCGAGCAGACGCCGTCGCGAGCCAGATGGCCAACTTCGCCTATGTGATCGGGGACCAGGCACGCGGCGAGGCCTTCCTCGTCGATCCGGCGTACGCCCCGGGCGAGCTCGTGGAGCTCGTCGCGGAGGACAGCATGCGTGTCGCCGGCGTCCTTCTCACCCACTATCACGCCGACCACGCCGGCGGCTCTCTCTTCGGCACCGCGGTCGCCGGCGTCGCTCGGCTCCTCGAGCTGGTGACGGTGCCGGTCCACGTCCAGCGCTCCGAGGTCCCCTGGGTCGAGGCGACCACCGGGCTCGGTGCGGGCGAGCTCGTCGCCCACCTCCCCGGCGACGTCCTCGAGCTCGGGGGGCTCCGCTTGGAGCTCATCCACACGCCGGGGCACACTCCCGGCAGCCAGTGCGTGCTCGTGGAGGAACGGCTCGTCACGGGCGACACCCTGTTCCTCGAGGGGTGCGGGCGCACGGACCTCCCGGGAGGAGATGCCGGCGCGCTGTACGAGAGCATCGTCCAGCGGATCGGCGCGCTGCCCGACCGGACGCTGGTCCTCCCGGGCCACGCCTACTCGCCGGCGCCGAGCGCGAAGCTCGGTGCGCTCCGTTCGGCGAACCCTGTCCTCGTGCCGGCGGCGCGGG
>DAHVLW010000305.1:0-5554 GCA_027320205.1 Acidimicrobiaceae bacterium | reverse complement strand
CCCTTGGCTGCCCAGTCGCGGCTCGAGCCCGAGCCGTACTCCTTGCCGGCGAGCACGACGAGGGGAACCTCCTCGGCCGCGTAGCGCATCGCCACGTCGTAGACGCTCCCCTGCTCGCCGCCGGGGAGGTGGATGCTCACTCCTCCCTCGGTCTGCGGGACGAGCGCGTTGCGAATGCGGGCGTTGGCGAAGGTGCCACGCATCATCACCTCGTGGTTGCCCCGGCGGGACCCGAGCGAGTTGAACTCGGTCGGCGCGACGCCGTGGGCGGCGAGCCAGGCACCGGCAGGGCTTGCCGCGCGGATCGAGCCGGCCGGCGAGATGTGGTCCGTCGTGACGCTGTCGCCGAGCACGAGCAGCGCCCGGGCGTCCTCGATGTCCCGGAGCGGCGGCGCCTCGCGTGCGATCCCTTCGAGGAACGGCGGCCGCCGGACGTAGGTGGACTCGTCCCAGGCGTAGCGGCTCCCCGACGGCGTCTCGATCTCCTGCCAGCGCTCGTCGCCCTGCGACACCCCGGCATAGTCCTTCTCGAACATCGACGAGCGCACCGCCCGTGCCGTCGCCTCGAGTATCTCGCTGTCCTTCGGCCAGATGTCCCGGAGGAAGACCGGCTCTTTCCCCGGCACGGTGCCGAGCGGCTCGGAGCGGAGGTCGACGTCCATCGTCCCCGCCAGGGCGTAGGCGACGACGAGCGGGGGAGAGGCGAGGTAGTTCATGCGGGCGTCGGGGTGGACCCTCCCCTCGAAGTTCCGGTTGCCCGAGAGCACCGCGACGCAGGAGAGCCCGGCCTCGGCGACGGCCGCCGAGATCTCTGGCCGGAGCGGCCCGGAGTTGCCGATGCAGGTCGTGCAGCCGAAGCCGACGAGCCCGAACCCGAGCTCCTCGAGGTAGGGCATCAGCCCCGCCTGCTCGAGGTAGTCGGACACGACCCGGGACCCGGGGGCGAGCGAGGTCTTCACCCAGGGCTTCGCCGTCAGCCCCAGCTCGACGGCGCGCTTCGCGAGCAGCCCGGCCGCGATCATCACCTGCGGGTTCGAGGTGTTCGTGCAGCTCGTGATCGCGGCGATGACCACGTGACCGTCTTGGAGCTCGAACGGCTCGCCGTCGGCGAGCTTCACCTCGGCGCCGCGTGCGGCCCCCGCCGGCGCCGTCGCGCCCCGGCCCACGTCCCGTGCACGAGCGGCGGTGGCCGGAGCCGGGACGCTTCGCGCCAGCGCCTCGCGGAACATCGGCTTCGCCCGGTCGAGCGGCACGCGATCCTGGGGGCGCGACGGGCCGGCGAGGCTCGGCACGACGCTCGAGAGGTCGAGGGCGATCCGCTCGGAATAGGCGGGCTCGACCGACGCGTCGTGCCACAGGCCCTGCTCCTTGGCGTAGGCCTCGACGAGGGCGACCTGGTCCTCGGACCGCCCGGTGAGGCGCAGGTAGCGCAGGGTGTCGGCGTCGATCGGGAAGATCGTCACGGTCGAGCCGTACTCGGGGGACATGTTCCCGATGGTCGCCCGGTGCTCCACGGGCACCCGGGCGACGCCGGGGCCGTAGACCTCGACGAACTTGCCGACCACGCCGTGGTGCCTGAGCAGCTCGGCGATGGTGAGCACGAGGTCGGTCGCCGTGGTGCCCTCGGGGAGCTCGCCGTCGAGTCGCAGCCCGACGACCGCCGGCACGAGAAGCGGGATCGGTTGGCCGAGCATCGCCGCTTCGGCCTCGATGCCGCCGACCCCCCAGGCGATGATGCCGAGCCCGTTCACCATGGGGGTGTGGGAGTCGGTGCCCACGAGGGTGTCGGGGTAGGCCTCCCCCGCCTCGTCGCGGAACACGACGCTCGAGAGCAGCTCGAGGTCGACCTGGTGGCAGATCCCCACGCCGGGCGGGAAGATCCGGAGGTTGGAGAAGGCCTGCTGGCCCCAGCGCAGGAAGCGGTAACGCTCGAGGTTCCGTCGGTACTCGATCTCGGTGTTCACCTTCATCGCGTCCGGGCGGGCGCTCACCTCGGCGATGACCGAGTGGTCGATGACGAGATCGACCGGGATCTGCGGGTTCACCCGCTCGGGGTCGCCGCCGAGCGCCTCGACGGCGTCGCGGAGGCCTGCGAGGTCGACGACGCAAGGCACCCCGGTGAAGTCCTGGAGGAGGATGCGCGCCGGGGAGAAGGCGATCTCCCGGCCGCTCGGGCCGCTCGAGGCGTAGTCGGCGAGGCTCTCCGCGTCCTCCGCGCGCACGTTCACCCCGTCCTCGTTGCGGAGCAGGTTCTCGAGCAGCACCTTGATCGAGTAGGGCAGCCGCTCGAGGTCGCGTCCCGCCGCGAGGGCGCCGAGGCGGTGGATCGTGTGGCGCGCGCCGCCGACGTCGAGCGTTCCGGCCGCACCGAAGCTGTTGAGTCCCATGGCCGCCTCCGTCGTGTCGTTCCCGACGCACGCTACCGGCTCAGTCCCGGGCGCAACGGGGTCGCGGGGGAGCCCGGGCCTGGCCAGGCGGTCGCGCCGGGGCTCGGGGCTGCAGCGGCCAGTCGAGGACCGACCGGGAGGGCCGACCGTGAGGATCGATCAGGAGGATCGATCAGGAGACGAGCGCGGCGTGCGGATGCACCCGGTCGCGCAGGCGTCTGAGGAGCGTCGTCAGCTCGGTCCGGTCCTCTTGCGAGTACAGGCCGGCGAGCACGGCCGCGACGTCTGCGGCGTGCCGCTCGAGAGCGGCGGCGGCACGGCACGAGCCGAGCTCGGTGAGCGTGGCGAAGGCGCCGCGGCGATCGGAGAGGCACTCGGCGCGCTCGATGAGACCTGCCTGCACGAGGCGGTCCACTGCACGGGTGAGCCCGCTCGGCGTGAGACCGGTCTGGGCGGCGAGGTCGCTCATGCGGAGCCGGCCCCCCGGAGTCCGGCCGAGGCGGATGAGGATCTCGAACGACTGGCCGCCGGCCCCGAGGAGGTCCTCGAGGCCAGGTCCGAGCGCCCGCTGCAACCCGGCAGCGGTCTCGATGACAAGCCCGACGAGCGTGATGGGGTCGCCGCCGTCGCGCTCGGCGCCGCCGGCGGCTTCGTCCGTGCTCTGCTCTGCGCTGCGCTCCCTCTCGGGCGCCATGTCGCGAGTGTAGCGCCCCCGGCGCATTTGGTTGCGTGGGAAATATTTGAGCAATAGAATCAGTTGGCAACCAAACGGGACGGCCAAGAGGACGCCCGACCGGACGTGAAGAGCCCGGCACCGGGCCGGGAATGGAGGAGCACGATGACCGACACGGCGACACAGCAGGTTTGGAGGACGATCGACGGCACGGCTGGGCCGCTCCCGGGGACCTATGCGCTCGACAAGGCGCACACGACGGTCGCCTTCGTCGCGCGCCATCTCATGGTCAGCAAGGTCCGTGGGCACTTCGACGAGTTCGAGGGGACGATCGCTGTGGGTGGGGACGCCGCGTCGTCGAGCGTCGCGGTGACGATCCAGACGGCCTCGGTCGACACCCGCGACGAGACCCGAGACAACCACATCCGCTCGGGCGACTTCCTCGAGGTCGAGAAGTTCCCGACGATGACCTTCAGGAGCACGAGGATGCAGGGGGCCGGCGCGGAGGGTTGGAAGGTCGAGGGCGACCTCACCATCAGGGACGTCACCCGGCCGGTCGTGCTCGACGTCGAGTGGAACGGCGCCACTCGCGACCCCTACGGCGGGGTGCGCTTCGGCTTCTCGGCCACGACCGAGATCGTGCGAGACGACTTCGGCGTGAGCTTCAACATGGCGCTCGAGACCGGCGGGTTCATGGTCTCGAAGAGCATCAAGATCGAGATCGAGGGCGAGGCTACGCTCCAGGCCTGATGCCGGTGGCGGTCGTGGAAGCCGCCACGGTGGTCGTCGGCGGGAGCCGGGTGCTCGGACCGGTCACGTTCGGCATCGATGCCGGCGACCACTGGGCGCTGCTCGGTCCCAACGGCGCCGGCAAGACGACGCTGCTCTCGCTGCTCGGAGCCGAGCGGCACCCGACGGCCGGCAGCGTCACCGTGCTCGGCGGGCGACTCGGCCGTGTCGACCTGCGCGCGCTCCGGGCGCGCATCGGCGTCGCCGGCCACCGCGTCGCCGAGCGGCTGCCGCCGCACGCGACCGCCCTCGAGGTGGTGCTCACCGGCCGCGACGGGACGCTCGCGCCGTGGTGGACGTCCAGCGACGGCACCGGCCGCGAGGCGGCACGTGAGCTGCTCGGGCGACTCGGCTGCGGCGACCTCGCCGACCGCGCGCTTGGCAGGATCTCGCAGGGCGAGCGCCAGCGCGTCCTCATCGCGCGCTCGCTCTACGGGGGCCATCCCCTCCTCTTGCTCGACGAGCCGGCCGCAGGCGTCGACCTCCCCGGCCGCGAGGCGCTCGTCGCGGCGCTCGACGGGCTCGCGGCCGCGCCGGGCGCGCCGACGACGGTGCACGTCGCGCACACCCTGGAGGAGCTCCCAGCGTCGACGACGCACGCGGCGCTGCTCAGAGCGGGCAGGCTCGTCGCCGCGGGCCTGGCCAGCGAGACCCTCACCGGCGAGCGCCTGAGCGAGTGCTACGGGCTCGACGTGCGCGTCGAGCGCCGCTCGGGCCGGTGGCACGCGACCGCCGCGCCGTCGTGGTGAGCTGCCGTGCGGCCGGCCGCTCGCGACGCGCGGGTAGGTCGGACGAGGGCGCCCGGGACGCTGCCACGGCGCCGGTCAGGTGATCGACTCGGCCGGCGCTTCGCCTCTCGGGTGGTCCCGCCGGGCGATCACGTGGACGTCGATCCCCTGCTCGCCGGCGAAGCGCAGGACGCGGCTCACCACGGAGCCCCGTGTGAGCTCCTCGATGCGGCTGCGGCGGCTGGAGCCGAGGACGATCTGAGTGATCTGGTGCGCGCCGGCGAAGCGGACCAGCGTGCGGGCGGGCTCGTCGCCGGCGATCTCGTGCCAGGTCGCGCCGAGCGCCTCGGCGAGCTCGCGGACCTCGGCGATCGTGCGCTCGCCAGACCGGCTCGTCTCGTCGCTCCGGATGTGGACGACGTGGAGCTCCCCCTTCGCCCGGGACGCGATGCGCGCGGCGCGCCGGACGACGCCAGGAGTTCCCGGCGCGGCGGTCACCGCGACCATGATCCGCTCCCTGGTCTCCCAGACCCCGAGCTGGGCGTGGGTCGCGAGGAAGGCGAGCAGCTCCTCCTCGGTCTCGTCGGCGACGAAGCGGAGCGCGAGCTCCCGCAGCGCGACAAGGTTCTCCGTGCGGAAGAAGCCGGCCAGCGCGCTCGGGACCTTCTCCGACGGGTAGACGTTGCCGTGGAGGATCCTCCGCCGCAGCTGCTGGGGCGAGGAGTCGATGAGCTCGAGCTGGTCCGCCTTGCGGACGACCCAGTCGGGGACCCGCTCGCGCACCGGGACCCCGGTGATCCTCTCGACGGCGTCGGCGATGCTCTCCAGATGCTGGACGTTCACGGTGCTGATGACGGCGATCCCCGCGTCGAGCAGCTCGAGCACGTCCGTCCACCGCTTCTCGTTGCGGCCCGAGCCGGGGACGTTCGTGTGCGCGAGCTCGTCGACCAGGGCGACCTCGGGACGGCGTGCGAGCA
>DAHVLW010000319.1:0-3872 GCA_027320205.1 Acidimicrobiaceae bacterium | reverse complement strand
CCTACACCCGGGCGCTGCTCGACTCGGTCCCAAGAGTCGGTGGCACGATCGCCTCGCGCCCGCCGGGGGCGACCGCCGGAGGGAGCGGTCGAGCCGGCGACGACCCTGGCGCCGGCGGCAGTCCGGGAACCGGCTGCGCCTACGCGCCGCGCTGCCCGCTCGCCGCCGACCGCTGCGCACGGGAGCACCCCGCCCTTCGAGGTCCCGAAGGATCCCTCGACGGCCCCCTCCGGGAGCGGAGGGCGGCGTGCCACCTCGCCTTCGAGGAGCACCCGGCGCGATGAGGACCCACGAGTGGCCGGCCGGGGCGCTCGATGCCCGGGGCGTGCCCGTGGCGGCGCACGCAGGCCGGCCGATCGGCGCAGGATGAACCCCGACCCCGCCGAGCTGCTGCGGGAGGCGGCGGCCGAGCTCGGCATCGGCTGGAGCGGCCCGCCGCCGCGGCGCGTGGGCTGCGTCACGGGCGAGGACCGGATCTCGGCGCTCGCGTGGGGCGACGACCCCGAGATCGTCCTCCTCCACGGCATGGGCCTGAACGCCCACACCTTCGACGGGACGGCAATGGCGCTCGACCGCCCGCTCATCGCCCTGGACCTCCCCGGTCACGGCGAGTCGTCCTGGAGGTCCGAGCCGCGCTACGGGCCGGAGGAGGTCGCCCGAAGCGTCCTCGAGGCCGTCGACGCCCTTGCCCCCGGCGCGCGGCTCCTCGTCGGCCACTCCCTCGGTGGGCTGACGGCGCTCGCGGTCGCCGCGCTGCGGCCCGGCCGCGTCGCCTCCGCCGTGCTCGTCGACGTCACCCCGGCGATCGCCGCCGATGACGGGGCCTCCGTCCGGAGCTTCCTCTCCGGCCCGGAGAGCTTCGCCTCACGGGAGGAGATCGTCGAGCGGGCACGGGCCTTCGGCATCGGCCGCAGCCGCGCCCAGGTCGAGCGCGGCGTCTTCCACAACACGCGCATCCGGGGCGACGGCCGTGTCGTCTGGAAGCACCACCTCGGCAACCTCCGCGCCCTGCCCGAGCCGTCCGGGGATCCCTCCCGGCTGTGGGAGCCCCTCGCCCGGCTCGGCTCGGCGACGACGCTGGTGCGGGCGAGCAGGGGATTCGTCACCGATCGGCAGATGGCCGAGCTCGCGAGGCGCGCCCCGCAGACGAAGGTCGAGCTCGTCGACTCCGGGCACAACGTCCAGGAGGACGATCCGGTGCGGCTCGCCGAGCTGATCGACGCGGCGGCGGCGCTCGACTGATCCCCGAGGTATCCGAGATAGGCGTCGACGTCCTGGAGGAGCGTGCGCACCGGGCTCACGTACCGCTCCCCGCCCTCCTCGACCGTCACGAAGCCCGTCGCCGGCTCGGGCCTCCTCAGCTCCCCGACCGCCAGGCGCCCGACGCGGCGGCCGTCGCGACGTCCCTCGGGTAGGTCCGCATCGCCCGGAAGAGGACGACGGCGCTCGCGAGGAACGGGAGGAGCATGACGGCGAACGTCGTGCGCAGCCCGGCGACGTCCGACAGCCCGCCGAACGCGAGCGGCGCGAGCGCCTGCGCGGCGGTTCGGAGGAACGAGCGGATCCCCTCGGCCCGCCCCCAGAGCAGCGGCGGCATGATGTCGAGGCGTGCCGCGTCGATCGGCGGGTTCTGGGCCGCGAGCATGAACCCGGCGAGGGTGATGTAGGGCAGCGCGGTGAATGCGCTCCCGGTGAGGAGCGCGGGGATGAACAGCACGGTCGTCGCGACCGCCGACACCGCGGCGACGAGGATCCGCCCGTTGAGGCGCCCGCGCTGGACGAGCCGGTCCCCCAGGCGGCCACCGACGAGAACGCCGAGGACGGCGCCGGCGCCGACGACGAGCAGGAGCAGGGTGGCGATGACCTGCTGCACGTGGTACTGGCCCTTCGCGAACTCGAGGCCGAAGGTCTCCACGCCCGTGAGGAAGAAGTAGCCGCACGCGCTCGAGACGATGAGGACGAGTTTCGTCCGGACCGAGAGCACGTAGCGCATCGTGGCGAGCAGGCGCATGCGGCGCGGGTCCCTGCGGAGCACGAGGCGCGGGTCAGGGGCGATCCGACGGCGCCGAGCCAGCTCCTGGGCGTCGGTCGGCCGCTCGCCGCCCTGCTCGTCACCTGGGGGACCGCCCTGCCAGGAGGCGCCGCCGCCGGCCGCCGTCCCCGAACCGGCGCCCGCGGTCCCGCCGGAAGCCGCCCGGGCCCGGGCCTCTCGCCTCCCGACGATCCTCGGCGCGCCCGGTTCGAGCTGGCTCGCCCCGCCGCGGGCAGGCTCGGGCAGACGCCCGAGCAGCCAGGCGAGCGGCACCGTCGGGAGTGCCAGGACGACGAACGCCGCACGCCAGGAGATGGCTGCGGCGTCGCCGGTGATGACGAAGCCCGCGCCGGCCCCGACGAGCTCCCCTGCGAGGATGTACCCGTAGATCTTGCCGCGCTCGGCCGACGGGAAGTAGTCCCCGACGAGCGAGGCGATGCCGGGCCCGGACGCGGCGGTGAACGCGCCGAGGACAAGACGGGTGAGGAGCAGCTCGCTGAAGTTGCCGACCGACGCGCTGAGCAGCATCACGACGCCCCACGACGCCGTCGTCACCGTGAGGATCGCGACGCGGTGCGCCCGGTCGACGAGGACGCCGAAGGGGACGCTGAAGATGGCGACGACCACGGCGGTCACCGCGACGAGCAGGCCGACGTCGGTGTTCGATATGTGCAGCGCCTGACGGAGCTCGGTCGCCGAGGCGCCGACGGTCGCGGTGTCGGCGCTGTTCAGCGCGAGGACGCCGGCGAAGAGGAGGATGACCCGGGTCCGCGCGGGCCCGCCGAACAGCGAGTCCAGCGCCTGCCAGCCGGCTCGCGCCGTCCGGTGGGCGACGAGCCGCGTGGCCGCGCCACGCGACCTGCGACCGGGCCCACCGGTCTCTCCGGCACCGAGGGCAGGCGGCTCGACCACCCCTCCATCATGAAGCCCTCAGGGCACGATCAGGCGAACGCGCCCGCCGCCTCGTCGCAACCAGGGTCTCCGGCCGCGGCGGACCTGCCGAGGAGGACCGTCATCACGAGGGCGAGGACCAGGAGCGCGAGGTCGGCGACGAGCCCAATCTCCATCGCCTGGACGAAGCCGGCGCTCGCGAGGCGGTCGAAGAAGACCGTGCCGACCGTCGCGATGCCGAGCACCATCGAGAACTGCTGGACGGTCGTGAGCACGCCCGAGGCGGCGCCCGCCGACGACGCCGGCACGCTCTGAAGCACTCCGGAGACGATGAGCGGGATGACGAGCCCGTTGCCCACCCCTATCAGCGCCAGCACGGGCGCCAGCTCGAGGCTCGTCAGGGAGAGGCCCACGGCGTGTACCGACGCCGTCAACGCGAGGGCGCCGGCGAGCGAGATCGCCGTGCCGGCGACGACGGTCGCCGTGCCGAACCGGGCGGACAGTCGCCGCCCGGCGAGCGAGGAGAGCGCGAACGCGACGCCGAGGGGGCCGAAGGTGAGCCCGGCGCGAAGCGGCGAGTCGTGCAGTCCCTCCTGGAGGAAGACGGCGAGGGTGAGCAGCATGCTCCCGAAGAACCCGAAGAAGCCGAGGTTGACGAGCAGGCCGACGTTGAAGGCGCGGTGCCCGAAGAGCTCGAGCGGGAGCAGAGGATGGCCACCCCGCCGGCCGAGGCGGCGCTCCCAGGCGATGAAGGTCGCCAGCAGGAGCGCACCTGCAGCGAGCGAGCACCAGGTCCACGTCGCCCAGTGCACGTCCCGTCCGAGGACGAGCGGCACGGTCAGGCAGCCCACTCCCCCGCCGAGGAGCACGACCCCGAGCGGGTCGAGCCGGTCCGCGGCGGGCGGGCGCGACTCGGGGAGCAGCCTGCGGGCGAGCACCGCCGCGACGG
>DAHVLW010000287.1:0-7274 GCA_027320205.1 Acidimicrobiaceae bacterium | reverse complement strand
GTCACCGCCCTGGCGGCCCTCGGGCTCGCCTTCCTCTCCGGCCGGGCCCGCGTCGCGCGCTGGGCTGTCGTCGCCGGCACGATGCTTTGCCTCGCCGCCTGGGTGCTCGTCCAGGACCTCGGGTTCTTCGGCGGCGTCGGCACCGATCCGAACAGCATGATCCCGGCGGCGCTCGTGCTCGTCGCCGGCTACGTCGCCGCCGCCCACGTCCCCGAGACCGTTCCGTCGATCGCCCCGAGCCCGGCCCCGTCACCGGCGCTGCCGCTGCGCCAGCGGCTCACGACGCTCGTCGAGCAGACGTCCCTCCGGCCCTCCTACCTGTTCCGCTCCATCGCCGCCCTCGGCGCTGCCTGCGTCGTCCTCCTCGGCGTCGTCCCGATGGCCGTCGCCTCCGTCCAGCCGAACGCCTCGCCGATCCTCGCCGAGGCAGCCGACGGCTCGCCGGGCGTCACGGACTTCGCCGCGCCGCCGTTCCGGCTCGTCGACCAGAACGGCCGTCCCGTGAGCCTGGCGGGCCTGCGGGGCAAGGTCGTCGCGCTCACCTTCCTCGACCCGGTGTGCACGAGCGACTGCCCGCTCATCGCCCAGGAGCTCCGGGAGGCGGACGCGATGCTCGCACCCGCCCTGCGAGAAGACGTCGAGTTCGTCGCGATCGACGCAAACCCGCTCTACCAGGCGCCCGCCTACCTCCTCGCCTTCGACCGCCAGGAGGGCCTCCAGCACGTCCCGAACTGGCGCTACCTGACGGGCTCGGCCCGAGAGCTCGCCCGCGTCTGGAACGCCTACGGCGTGCAGGTGCAGTACGAGCCCGGCGGGGCGATGATCGGCCACAGCGAGCTCGGCTTCGTGATCGACGCGCGCGGTCGCGTCCGCGCCACCCTCGAGACTGCCCCGGGAGCGGGCACCGCGGCGTCGAGGTCCTCCTTCGCCGTCACCCTCGACGACCAGATCCGCCGGGTGGAGCGAAGCTCGTGAGCCCCTTGCCGTGGCGAGAGCGAGGTGCCGGGCGGCGCTTCGCCGGCACGCGCCGGTCGGTCGCGTGCCCGTCCGGCATTCGTCGGGGGGCGCTCGTCGCCTGCGGCGCCCTCTCTGGCTCTGCTGCGCTGCTCGCCTCGGTGGCGGCGCCCGCAGCCGCCGATCGCTTCGCCGGGATCGACGTCGCCCGCTTCCCGCTCCCGACCACCGTCGAGACCTCGTCCGGCACATGGGCAAGCGTGCCGATGGGGCACCTCGACCAACGGCTCAACACGTTCTGGCAGCTGTTCTTCCTCCCCCAAGGGGGCTCGCGCTGGTCGAACCACGCTGCGGACCTCGGTGCGGCGACGAACGGCGGGATCGTGCTCGCCGCATCCGGATCGAGTGCCCTTCTCGTCAGCATCCGGTCGTCGGACCGGCTCCGGTACTCGACGCTCCTTTCCACCTCCGGCTCAGGGCGCTCCTGGGTCCCCGGCGCGCCGATCCCCGGGCCGACCGACGGGCTCGCCGCCGGCCCGGTCTCGGGCGAGCTCGCCCTCGTGGCTCGTGACGGCGGCGAGGTCCTCTCGGCCGCGTCACCCCCCCCTCCGACCTCGCTCGGGCGGTCGGCGCCGAGCGGCTCGGTCGGGTCCCTTCCGAGCTGGCGCACGCTCGTCACCCGCCACCAGCTCGCCAGCTCCGCCGCCGGCCGCACGTGCAAGCCCTCGTCGCTCACCTCGGTCGCCTACGACCGCGGCGGGACACGCCTCGTCGGGGCGAGCTGCCGGAGATCCGGCACCGTCGGCCTCTTCGCCGAGGCGCATGGCACCTGGCGCCTCGTCGGGCCCCGGCTCCCGAGCGCCGAGCGCGGCGCGCAGGTCGCCGTCCTCCGGCTCGGCTCGGGCGGGCCGGTCCCGATCGGCCTCCTCGCCGTCGAGGCTTCCTCGGGTGTCGACCTCCTCGCGACAGGACCTGGCGCGGATCCCTCGACGCCCGGGCTCTCCGAGCCCCTCCGGCTCGGACGCGGCGCCCGGGTCCTGTCCGTCGGGGCGGACGACGCCCTCGGACCGGCCGGCGAGTTCGCCCTCTACGAGCGGAGCTCCGGCACCGAGCGGCTCGCCGTCTCCGCCGGTGCGGGCAAGGCCTGGAGCGTGCTCCCGTCCCCGCCGGCCGGCACGGCCACGGTCGCCTTCGGAGCCTCGGGCCTCGCCGACGCGCTCAGCGTGGACAGCAAGGTGATGACGGACTGGCGGCTCGCGCCCGGCACCGAGTCGTGGACCCGGCACCAGGTCGTCCACGTCGACATCCTGTTCGGTTCGAGCGGCTGAGCCTGACGGGGGTGGGGCTGAGCTCGACGGTGGTGGGGCTGAGCTCGACGGTGGTGGGGCTGAGCCTGACGGTGGCCCGGCCGGGCTCGATCGGCGCCGCGGCGCCGCCGGAGCTGCCACGATCGGCGCGGGAGGCCCGCTCGTGAACCAGCTCGCGCCGTGGCGCGTCGGTCCGCGCCCGACCTGCCCGCTCGTGCAGGAAGCCGTCTCGGCGCGACTCGACCGGGAGAGTGCGCCGCTGCGCGCCGAGGCTGTCGCGACCCACCTGGAGCGCTGCGATTCCTGCCGGCGCTTCGAACGCGCCGCGTCGTCGCTCTCCTTGAGGATGCGCCAATGCGCGTCCGGGGTCGGCAGCCGACCCGCGCGAAGCCGGCCGGCCTCGCATCGGCTTGACGAGGCGATCGCCGAGGCGCTCGTACCGGGACCGGACGGAGCCCGGCCGGCGTGGCTGCTGTTGGGCGCGAGGGCGCGCCGGCGGCGTCTCGTGCTCGGGCGCGCGGCGCGGCGGGCGGCGTTCCTGATCCCGATCGCCCTCGCCCTCCCGCCGATCGCGATCGCGGCCTCGGCACAGGTTCGCGTGACGCCCTCCCACGACGCGCGTTGCGCGGGGCTGCTCGCGGCGGGTGCCAGGAGGCCGTAGGCGGCATCGGGCGCAGGGTCGCGAGATCGGCCGGCTCGCTCGATGCACTTCACCCCGCTCGATGGCAAGATCCGCGACACCCCGCGATAGCATCGCAGTATGGCGCGTACGACTATCACGCTCGACGAGGCGCTGGCGCGGCGCGCCCACGAGCTCGGGATCAACGTCTCCGCCGCGGCGCGCCAAGGGGTCGCCGGCGCCGTGCGAGCCGCGATGGCAGACGCGGACCGCCGGGCATATCTACGCAGTCCCGAGCGGCCGGACCGCTTCTGGACGGAAGCCGAGGTATGGACCGACGAATGAGGCGCGGCGAGCTCTGGCTCGCCCGGGTCGGAGGCAAGCGACGGCCCGTCCTCGTCCTCACGCGCTCCGAGGTGATCGACGTGCGCCAACTCGTGACCGTCGCCGAGGTGACGACCACGGCGCGGGGCCTCGGCGTCGAGGTGCCGCTCGGCACAGGTGCCGGGCTCGACCGTCCGTCCGTCGTGAACTGCGACGGGCTCCACACGGTCGACCAGGGCGCGCTCACGGGACCCTTGGGATCGGTCGACGAGGAGACGATGCACGAGGTCTGCTCGGCGATCAGCTACGGGCTCGGCTGCTGAGCGGCCGCCCGTGCCGCGCGTCGAGGTCCGCGTCCCGCCCCTGCCGCGGCGGGCGGCTCGAAGCGGCCTCTCCCGACCGGCCTAGCCGACGAAGCTGTCGACCGCCTTCACGAGCTTGTCCTCGATCTCGAGGTTCCACGCCGTCTCGGCGATGTCGATCGGGAGGAACAGGTCGGAGATGAGCAAGGTCTCGACGGCCGCGACCGCCAGGTGCTCGAGCCACTTGCCGACGCCGAACCGGACCGTGAAATCGTCGCTGTCGCCCGAGATCAACACGGACAGGGCCCGGTCCGCGTCGATCATGCCGCGCAGGAAGCTGCCCTTCTTCGCCTGGATCACGGTCCCCTGCGAGCTCGAGGGCGAGGACTGCACGCTGAAGCCGTCCGACTTCAGGTAGTCCTCGATCTTCGTCTCGAGACCGGCGAGGTCCGTGCCCTTGCCCTGGTAGTGCCTGACCTTCTCACCGATCATGGAGGCTCCTCGAGGTGACGGTGCGTGCGGCGCACCGGCGAGCGCTGTCGCTCCGGCCCGACCCTACCCGCCGCCGGCGACGCCGGCAGGGCGACCCCCGGCGGAGCCGACCATCTGCCCGAGGCGCTCGAGCTGGTCGCGGGTACCGATCCCGATCATCACGTCGCCGGCGCCGACCTCGGTCTCGGCTGCCGGGTTGGTGACGAAGTCCCCACCCGGGCGCCGCAACGCGAGGACGAGGGCGCCGGAGCGATCACGGACCCGGGCCGAGCGCAACGACTGGCCGGCGAGCGACGAGCCCACCGGGACGACGAACTGCTCGAGGCGAAACTCGATCTCGTTGTCGTGCATGACGACGTCCATGAACTCGACGACATGGGGTTGGGTGACGAACGCTGCCATCCGGTCGCCGCCGAGCTGCTGCGGGTTCACCACGCGGTCGGCGCCGGCGCGGCGCAGCTTCGGCTCCGAGGCCTCGTTGCGGGCGCGCGCGATGATCTGCAGGTCGGGGCGCATCGCCCTGCAGGCGAGCGTGACGAACAGGTTGTCGGCGTCGGTGTCGAGCGCAGCGACGAGCGCTCCGGCGCGCTGGATCCCCGCCTGCAGGAGCACGTCGTCGTCCGTCGCCTCGCCGTGGACGGACGGGCACGGCACGTCTGCGAGCCGGCTCTCGTCCCGGTCGACGGCCACGACGCGCTTGCCGGAGGCGGCGAGGAACCGGGCGACCTCCTGTCCGACGCGCCCGAGCCCGCAGACGACGGTGTGGCCGGTCATGGCGGCGATCTCGCGTTCCATCCGGCGCCTCCTGATCAGCGCTTGCATGTGGCCCTCGATGAGCACCTCGAGGACCGCGGAGAAGGTGTAGAGCGCCGTCCCGACCCCGACGAGGACGAGCACGATGGTGAAGACCTTGGCCGCGCGAGTCTGCAGGGCCGCGGCGTTGAACTGGCCGACCGTCGTGATCGTGAGCACCGTGTGGTACACGGCGTTCAACGGGCTCAGGCCGAGCACGAGGAATCCGACGATGCCGACGCCGAGGACGAGGATCAGCGCGGCCAGGCCGAGCCTGACCCTGTGGAACGGGCCCCTCACCGCCACAATGATGCCCCGCTGAAGGTCTGTGACGTCCGGGCGGGGCGGGCCACGAGCGCCGGGCACCTCTCGAGCCTCGTCGCGGGAGCCCAGCCGGTCAGCGGTCCGTGACCTTGACCTCGCCCATGATCCCGGCGACGACGAGGTGGAGCCGGGGCACTCCTGGACGCGGCGGGACCGGAGCGACGTTGACATGGCGTTCGCCCATGAAGACGAACCCGCTCACCTCGACCTCGACGCCCTCGGGAACCCGGACCCGCTGTTCCCCCATGACGACGAAGAGCTTGAGCTCGATCTCCGGCCCCTCGATGACGGCCTGGCGGAGGTCGAGATCGGTCTCGCCCAGGACCGTCACGACGTTCGCCGCGGCGGGAAGCCGCCAGTGCCCCCGGCGGGAGACGCTCCCCATGACGGTGACGATCCACCGGCGAGCCCGACGCGCCGCCGGGAGGGACGGGCGCACCTCGCTCGGCACGGCCGCCTCGCCCTCGGCGACCGGCAGGTCGGCGACGACGCGCTCGAGATCGCCCCGGTAGACGGCCCCGTAGACGTCGGCGACCCTACTGCCGAGCTCCTCGAGCGTGAGCCGCCCCTCGGCGCAGGAAAGGCGGAGCCGCTCGACGACCGCCTCGCGCTCGGCGTCCGAGGCTCGCACAGGCTGTCCGGCGCCGTGCGCGACCTCCTGCGGCGCCGTGCTGGCGGCACCGGTCCCCGGGAAGACGCCTCCGGCCTGACCGCCCGGATGCCCGCTCGGCGCCACGTCGCCAGGCTACGTGCGCGGCCCGCCGCGCGCCGGAGAGGCCTGCGAGGCCGCCGCCGCGACGAGCGCCTCGAACAGCGAGGGGTCGCCGTCGGCCTCCGGGTGCCATTGCACCGCGACGACAAACCGCGAGCCTGGCGCCTCGAGCGCTTCCACCACCCCGTCGCCGCCTGTCGCCGTTACGACGAGGCCGCGCCCGAGGCGGGCTACGCCTTGGTGGTGATGACAGGCGACGACCTGCTCGCGAACCCCCCGGGGACCGTAGACCGAGTCGACCGCGCTCCCTTCCTCCAGCCGCACCGGGTGGTGCGAAAAGCGCCCCGGGCTATCGAGGTGGGCGGACTCGCCCGCATCGGCCAGGTGCTGGACGAGCGACCCGCCCCGTGCGACGTTGAGAAGCTGCAGGCCCCGGCAGATCCCGAGCAGCGGAAGGTCGCGCTCCTCGCACGCCGCGACGAGCGCCAGCTCGAAGGCGTCGCGAGCCGGGTCGGCCGGCTGGGTGCGCTCGTGCGGATCCTCGCCGTAGAGGGCGGGGTCGACGTCGGTCCCCCCCGTGAGGACGACGGCGTCGAGGCGCTCGACGACCCGTGCCGCATGCTCCGCGGCGCGCCGTCCCACGAAGTCACCGCCGGGGCGGTCACGAGCGGGCGCGCCGGCGGCGCGCTCGCCCGCCGGCTCTGCCGGCGGCGGGAGGAGGACCGGGATCCCACCGGCGAGCTCGACCATCCGGACGTAGGCCGCCGGCACGAGGGTCGCCGTCGTGTCCCAGGCGCCGTAGCGGACGTGCTGGTCCGAGGCGCTCAGCCCGACGACCGGGCATGGCCCGCTCACAGCGGCGTGACGTAGGCGGCGTGGATCCCGCCGTCGACGAGGAAGGTCGAGGCAGTGATGAACGAGGCGTCGTCCGAGGCGAGGAAGGCCGCCGCTGCGGCGATCTCCTCAGGCTCGGCGAAGCGACCCATCGGGACGTGCACCAGGCGGCGAGCGGCGCGCTCGGGATCCTTGGCGAAGAGCTCCCGGAGAAGCGGCGTGTTGACCGGGCCGGGGCAGAGCGCGTTGACGCGGACGTTGCACCGTGCGAACTCCACGCCGAGCTCCCGGGACATCGCGAGCACGCCGCCCTTCGAGGCCGTGTAGGAGATCTGCGAGGTGGCCGCGCCGAGGACCGCGACGAAGGACGCCGTGTTGACGACCGATCCCCCGCCTCGCTCGAGCAGGTAGGGGATGCCGAGCTTGCAGCAGAGGTAGACGCTCGTCAGGTTGACGTCCTGGACGCGCCGCCAGGCCTCGAGGTCGGTCTCGAGGATCGAGCCGTCCTCCGGCGGCGAGATCCCGGCGTTGTTGAACAGCACGTCGATCCCCCCGCAGGTGGCAGACGCCGCCTGGTAGAGGGCCGAGACGTGGTCGGGGTCGGTGACGTCGAC
>DAHVLW010000279.1:0-7579 GCA_027320205.1 Acidimicrobiaceae bacterium | reverse complement strand
TCGGCGCCGCCCTCGAGCGCTCCGGAACGGGCTCTCGTCCGGCGTCGCGGCACGCCGGACGCGCTGCCCGCTGAGGGGGTTGCGCCCGAGAACGTCAATCGAAACGGGCATACGCACGTGAAATGGCATGGCAGGTCGTTCGACGCGAGCGCGGCGATCGGCTATGGTCGCGCACTCTCGTCCCGAGAGGAGATGCTGAGCACGATGCCTCGGACCACCATCTCTGCAGACGTGAACCCCGAGCCCCAGGCGGCAGAGCGCCGCAGCCAGCGTGCGGAGACGGCGGGCGTCCGGAGCGGCCCGGCACGCGGGTCCGCGAAGGCGTTGACGAAAGGCCTCCTCGCGACCGACGGGCGTGCGCCGGCCGGCGAGAGGACCGGGACGGCGAAAGCGGCGAAGCAGGCGAAGCATGCCGAAGTAGCCAACGGAGCCGGGGAGCCCCGGACGACCGAGCCGCCGGCGCCGGCGCGGCCGACCACGCGGCGGCGGGGGCAGAACGCGAGCGCGGCGAAGGCCCTGGCGGCCAAGGCTGCTCCGTCCACGACCAGGGCGTCGAAGGCCTCGCCGGTGAAGGCCTCGCCGGTGAAGGCGGCAGCGAAGGAAGCGGTGGCGAAGGCTGTGGCGAGGAAGGACGCGGTGGCGAAGGCGCCGGCGGGAAAGGAAGCGGTGGCGAAGGCGGCGGGGAAGGAAGCGGCGGCCGGCGCGGGCAAAGCGCGTGCACCGAAGCCGGCCGGGGGCGCGGCGGGTGAGAGGCGGGCCGCCGGGCGGGTCGCCGCCGACGTCGTGGGTGCCGGCGCCGCCACCCCGGAGCACCAAGGCGCTGCCGGACCCGCAGGCGGTGGCCATCCGGCGGGAGAGGCCGGCGGCGGCCGGCACGCGGCTGCGAAGGGCACCGTCGAGCGTCCCGCGAGCGAGCGAGCGGTCGCGGGTCGCAGCCGCGCCGGGGAGCGTCCTGCAAGCGCCGGCGGACGGAGCTCGCTCGGCTACGCCTCGGATGCCGAGTTCCTCGCGCGCCAGCGCGGGTTGCTCCTCGCCGAGCGCGCGACGTACGCCGAGCAGGCCGAGAGCCTTCGCGCGGAGGCGGAGTCCCTCGTCGAGGAGATGGAGCCGGGAGACACCCAGTTCGACGACGAGTCCGGCGAGGGGGGGACGGTGACGGTCGACCGGGAGCGCGACCTCGCGCTCAGCGCCCAGGCGACGGCGGCGGTCCAGGAGATCGACGACGCCCTGGCGAAGATCGAGCGAGGCACCTACGGATTGTGCGAGAGCTGCGGCGAGGTCATTCCCGCGGCGCGGCTCGAGGCGCTCCCCTACGCGCGGCTGTGCGTGGCGTGCAAGAGCGGAGGGCTCTCGCGCCGTTGAGCGGCGGCGGCGACGGGGGGGCGCGGCCCCGTCGCTCGCGGTGGCGCGTCCTGCTCATCGTCGCGGGGGCGGTCGTGGCAGCAGACCAGGCGACGAAGACGCTCGCGGTCGACGAGCTGGGCGCCCGGCCGGTGCACGTCCTCGGGCCGCTCTCGCTCCACCTCGCGTACAACACGGGCGTCGCCTTCTCGATCGGCGCGGGCTGGACGCTGCCGATCGTGCTCCTCGTCGCCGTCCTCGTCGGGGTGCTCCTCGGGTACGGGCGCTCGGTCGATGGCGCCGGCGCCGCCGCGGCGCTCGGCCTCGTCCTCGGGGGAGCGCTCGGAAACCTCGGCGACAGGCTCTTCCGCGGGCATGGGGGCGCCGTCGTCGACTTCGTCCGCGTCGGCTTCTGGCCGACGTTCAACCTTGCAGACGCTGCGATCGTCTGCGGCGGGGCGGTGCTCGCCTTCTCGATCTCGCGCCGGCCGCCTGCACGGCGCGCCCGCAGGTCCGGCCCGGCGTGATCGAGATCCCTGCGGGCCTCGAAGGCATGCGCGTCGACCGCGCCGTCGCGACGCTGACCGGGCTGGCGCGCGCCGAGGTGGCGCGGCTGCTCGATCGCGGGGGGGTCCGCCTGGAGGGCGTCGCCGTGAGCAGCGCGCACCGCCGGGTGGTGGCCGGGCAGAAGATCGAGATCGACCTCTCCGCGCCGGCCGGTGGAGCGCCGAGAGCTGGGGTCGAGCCGGAGGATGTCGAGGTCAGCGTCGTCTACGAGGATGCCGCCCTCGTCGTCGTCGACAAGCCGGCCGGCCTCGTCGTCCATCCCGGCGCCGGGCACGAGCGGCGCACCCTCGTCGCGGGTCTGCTGGCGCGCTATCCGGACCTGGCCGCTGCCGCCCGGCGCGGCGAGCTCGACCCGCTCCGGCCGGGCGTCGTCCACCGCCTGGACAAGGACACCTCCGGCCTCCTCGTCGTGGCGCGCTCCGAGAGCGCCCGGCGCTCGCTCGCCGTCCAGCTCGCCGATCGCACGATGGGCCGCACCTACCGGGCGCTGGCGATCGGGGCGATCCTGGAGGACTCAGGGGTGGTCGAGGCGCCGGTCGGCCGCTCGACCCGGGACCGAACGCTCATGGCGGTGACCGTGTCCGGGCGGCCTGCGCGAACCCGCTACGCGGTGCTGCAGCGCTACGTGCGCCCGGTCGCGTCGACGCTTCTGTCCGTGCAGCTGGACACCGGTCGGACCCACCAGATCCGCGTCCACCTTTCGGCCGTCGGTCATCCGCTCCTCGGGGATGCCCGGTACCGGGGCCGGCGACGCGAGCTGCCGCTCTCGAGGACGTTCCTCCACGCCGAGCGCCTGCGGCTCGTCCACCCCGTCTCCGGCGAGCCCATCGAGCTCGTCGCGCCGCTCCCGGCCGAGCTCGTCGAGGTGCTCGAACAGCTGTCCTGAAGGGTGACGGTCGGCCTCGACGGGTGGCCGCGACCCGTGCGGCGCTCATGCGGCGGGGTGGAACGCGGCGAGCTCCGGCTGGCTGGCAAGGAAGCGCAGCGCCGCCGCCTCGATGCTGCGGACGCGCCGGACTCCGATGCCGAGGGTGCGTGCCGTCGTCTCCAGCGAGGCCGGCGGCTCACCGCTCAGGCCGAAGCGGAGCCGCACGACGTCCCGGTCGAGGTCTGGAAGGCGGTCGATCGCGTTCTCGAGACTGGCCATCGCGACGCTCTCGGCGACGGTCTCGTCGACCGGCGGCTCGTCCGCCGCCAGCAGATCTCCGAGCGAGGCGGTGGCGTCGCTCGCGACGGGCTGGTCGAGGCTGGCGACCACCCGCGGCAAGTGGACCTGCGGCTCGTCGCCCTCACGCTCGGCGGCCGACTCGGCGGAGACAGCGTCCTCCGGGAGCCGGATCGCCCGCCCCTTGGACTGGACCGCCCGCTGCAGCGACTGGCGTATCCACCAGGTGGCGTACGTCGAGAACTTGAAGCCCCTGCGCCAGTCGAACTTCTCGACGGCGCGCATCAGGCCGAAGGTGCCTTCCTGGACGAGGTCGACGAGGTCGACGCCCCGTCCCTGGTAGCGGCGGGCCCAGTGCACGACGAGCCGGAGGTTCGCCGCGACCATCTCGGAGCGCGCGGCCTCGTCGCCCTGCTCGACGCGTTGCGCCAGCGCGACCTGCTCCTCGGCGGTGAGCAGCGGGTGCCGGCCGATGTCGTCGAGGAGGAGTCGCATCAGGTCGGGGCCCGACCCGAGCCGCTCTGTGACCTCTTCAGCGAATGCCGTGGTGGGGATCGTCCTGTCTCCTTCGTTCGCACGGCCGGGTGGCAGGCGTTCGGCCAGCCCCTCGAGCCCCTCTAAGGTTGCAACGTTCACAACGCCACCACGGTGCAGAAGATTCCTTCGCGCCGCTCCCAAGAGCACTCCCGTGCCGGCTCGGCCGGCGGGCAGGGGCCGGATGTCCAGCGAGCGATCTGTGAGAGCAGCTTCCAACGACCTCCCCGACGGCGCGCGAGCGGCGGATGTTGAGGCGCGCCGCCGCCCGGGAGGGGTCGGCCCGCCGACGAGCATCGTCCTCGTCCGCCACGGCGCCACGGAATGGAGCCGCAACGGCCGGCACACGAGCCGCACAGACCTGCCTCTCGACGGGGGCGGGCGCGAGGACGCGGCGGCGATCGGGACGAGGCTGCAGCGGCGCCGGTTCGCGCTGGTCATGACCAGCCCGCGCAGGCGAGCGCGTGAGACGTGCGACCTCGCCGGCTTCGGGGCCCGCGCCGAGGTTCTCGAGGAGCTCGCCGAGTGGGACTACGGCGACTACGAGGGATTGACGACGGCCGAGATCAGGGAGCGCCAGACCGGCTGGACGGTCTTCCGGGACGGCTGTCCCGGCGGGGAGTCGCCGGAGGAGGTCGGCGCGCGGGCCGACCGCGTGCTCGAGAAGCTCGCCTTGCGGCCCGACGGCGACGCCGGACAGGCGGTGCTGCTCTTCTCCCACGGGCACTTCCTCCGGGTCCTTGCTGCGCGCTGGCTGCGGCTCGCATCGGGCGAGGGACGCCACTTCGCCCTCGACGCCGGCAGCATCTCGGAGATCGGCTTCGAGCGCGAGGTGCCCGCGATGCTCACCTGGAACAGCTGAGCGCTCAGTCGAGCGGTCCGACCACCTCGGTGCCCGAGCGGGCTCGGGCGACGATGTCGGCAAGCGTGAACCCGTCGAGGTGGTGGCGCATGTGCTCGCCGACCTCCGACCAGATCGCCAGGAGGACGCACTGCCCCTCGTGGTCGCACGCCCCGTTCTCGTGGGGCGCGCCGAAGTCCCCGACCACGATCGGGCCGTCGACGGCGCCGACGATCGCGCCGAGGGTGATCTCCTCGGCCGGACGCGCGAGCACGTAGCCGCCGCCGACGCCGCGCTTCGATCGCACGAGGCCGGCGCCTTTCAACGCGAGGAGAATCTGCTCGAGGTAGGGCTGAGGGAGGCCGGTGCGCTCCGCGATGTCGCGGACGGACGTCGGCGTCGGGTCGTCGGCGCGCAGAGCCAGCGACAAGAGCGCCCGGCTCGCGTAGTCGCCCCGTGTCGAGACCTTCACCGAGAGTCCTTCTTCGCCGGGCGATCGTGCCGGGTCGCGCACGCCGCCCTCCGCACCTCACCATCGTACGGCCTGCTCGGCGCTCGTCGTATGCTCGGTCGGATGGACAAGGCGGGGCGTGGCGCGGGCCTGGTGGCCGCCGCCGACCCCGCCCTCCCCCTCGTTCCCGACTACGGCGGGGCCTGCCTGAGCGAGGTGGTCCCGCTCCTGCTCGGCCTGCTCGACGGCGCCTCGGCAGGGAGCTCCACGACGGGCAGCACCGGAGCACGCGGCGCCCCGGCGGGAAGTGGCGACGGCGCGGGAAGGCTCCCGTCGTGGGCGCCGACCGAGCTCGCCCGGGCGCGCCAGGTCGTGCTCCTCGTGCTGGACGGGCTGGGCTGGGAGCAGCTCGAGGAGCGAGGCGACCGCGCGCCGACGCTCGCAGCGATGCGGGGCGGACCGATCACCTCCGTCGCGCCGACGACGACGGCGAGCGCCCTCACGTCGCTCGCTGTTGGACTGCCGCCGGCGGCGCACGGCGTCGTCGGCTACCGGATCGCCGAGGGCCGGAGCGTCCTCAACGTCCTCAAGTGGGCCACCGCGGAGGGCGACGCGCGCCGGCGCGTCCCGCCGGGCTCCGTCCAGGCGAGCCCTCCGTTCCTCGGGCGGCGCTGCCCCGTCGTCACCCGGGCCGAGTTCGCCGGCAGCGGGTTCACCGAGGCGCATCTCTCCGGGGCGCCGATCTTCGGCTGGAGGGTGTCCTCGAGCCTGGCCGTCGAGGTCGGCCGGCTCGTTCGAGCCGGCGAGCGCTTCGTCTACGCCTACTACGACGGCGTCGACAAGGTTGCCCACGACACCGGGCTCGGCGAGCACTACGGCGCCGAGCTGCGCGCCGCCGACCGGCTCGTCGCAGACCTGCTGGCCGTCCTGCCGCGGGACTGCGCGCTCGCCGTGACCGCCGACCACGGCCAGGTCGAGGTCCGCTCGGCGCCGATCGAGCTCGACGGGTCGGTGTCCGCGGACGTCGAGCTGCTCTCGGGCGAGGCGCGCTTTCGCTGGCTGCACGCGCGTCCCGGTGCCGCCGAACGACTCGCGGGGCGCTGCCGGGACCTCTACGGCGACGTCGCCTGGGTCCGGACGCGCGCCGAGGTGGTCGCCGAACGGTGGCTCGGGGAACCCCCGGCGCCCAAGGTGGCGCGCCGGCTCGGGGACGTGGCGCTCGTCGCCCGCGAACCGGTGGCCTTCTTCGACCCGGCCGACACCGGCGAGCTTCGGCTCGTGTCCCGGCACGGCTCGCTCACCTCGGCGGAGATGCTCGTGCCGTTCCTCGCGTCGCTGCAGTGAGGCCCTACACGAGGCGGGGCGACGACGGCACGACCGGCCTCTACGGCGTCGGGCGGGTGCCGAAGACGAGCGCAGTGATCGAGGTGCTCGGAAGCGTCGACGAGGCCCAGGCCGCCATCGGCGTCGCTCGCGCCGAGGCCGGCCGTGGCGGGGAGCTCGACGTGCTCCTGCTCGAGCTCGAAAGGGAGCTCTGGGTCCTGATGGCGGAGGTCGCGAGCGCCCCGGAGCGCCGTCGGGACCTCGTGGCCGGCTCGACGAAGGTGGACGAGACCATGGTCGCCGCGCTCGAGAGGCGCATCGACGCCGCATGCGAGCGTCTCGATCTCGAGCGGGGCTTCGCCGTGCCCGGCGGGACGCGCCTGTCGGCGACGCTCGACCTCGCCCGCGCCGTCGTCCGGCGCGCGGAGCGCGCCGCCGCCGGGCTCGACCTCGCCTCGTCGTCGGTCGTTCCCTACCTCAACCGCCTCTCGGACCTGTGCTGGGCGCTCGCTCGCTCGGCGGAGGGCGAGCACCTGAGGATGGACGACCTCGCCAACAAGCCGCCGGCGATACCGGCGGGAGAGGAGCGCAGCCAGCCATGACGACGGTCGGCGTGCCGGAGCGGCCGGGGGAGGTCGAGGTCGTGGCGAGCTTCGCCTCGTCGCCGCTCGGCGAGGCGCCAGGCGCCGGGCTCGACATCGAGCTCTGCCGGATCCAGGGCTTCGACGCGGCGCTCGACACGGCCGCCGTCCTTGGCCGGCCGGCGCCCGGCCAGCCGGCCGAAGTCGTCGCGGGGCTCGGCCCCGTGGCGCGCGTCGATGCCGAGGCGATCCGGCGGGCGGCCGCGGCGGCGCTCAGGACGGCCGCGGGCGCGTCCTCCCTCCGGATGGACCTCACCGGCGTCGCGCCCCCGGGTCTCTCGGCCGAGGAGGTTGCCCGAGCCGCCACGGAGGGCGCCCTGCTCGCCGCCTACCGGTTCGAACGGTACAAGTCCGAGGAGAAGGCGGCGCCCGTCGAGCGAGTCGAGCTCGCGGGGATCGAGCTGTCCGCCGCGCAGAGGGGCGCCGAGCGGGCCGGAGTGATCGCCGTCGTCGTCAACCTGGCCCGCGATCTCGTGAACACGCCCGCCGGCGAGCTCACGCCGCGCCGGTTCGCCGAGCTGGCGATCGAGCTCGGCGAGAGCGATGGCCTCGGCGTCCGGGTCCTCGACGAGGAGGCGATCGCCGCGGAGCGCCTCGGCGGGCTGCTCGCCGTGTCGCGCGGCTCGGCCGAGCCGCCGAGGCTCGTGCGGCTCGAGCACGCCCCCGGCGCCGTCGCCGGCTCGCCGCCGGTGGCACTGGTCGGCAAGGGGATCACC
>DAHVLW010000222.1:0-3343 GCA_027320205.1 Acidimicrobiaceae bacterium | reverse complement strand
GTTGCGCCAGCCGCCCGCGGCTGGCGCCGCGTACGCCGCGCCCATCACGCAGTCGGTGCAGCGCACGCCGGTGTACTCGCCGAGGACGTCGTCCCGGTGCCCCCAGCAGCCGGCGGCGTGGGGCGCGGTGCAGTCGAAATTGAAGCGCCTCGGCCCTCACCCGTCCTCGTACATCCAGCCGTAGTCGGCGCTGAGCGGCGAGAAGCTGTCGCCCGCCCAGTTGGCGCTGTAGGCGCGCAACGTCGCTGCTGAGGCGGCGATCGTCGGGTCGCGCCCGCCATGGCGCCGCCGCTCAGACGCCTGCGGAGAGAGGAACATCCACGTCCTCACGACCGGCGGCAACCTCGGGTTGACCTTCTGAGTTCGCCGAGATCAGCTGGGCCCCGAGGCTCGCGAGCAGGTCCCGCACCTCGGGGGGCCCGAGCACCTTCACCCGATCGCCGAACCCCGCGAGCTCGAACGCCGCGACGTCCGGCGACGGGAAGCCGAGAAGGCACGTTGCACTGCCGTCGTCGCCGCGCTCGACGCCGACAAGCGCACCTCGCTCTCCGAACATCCCGATCACCGCTCCGACGGCGCCGGGGCTCGCGACGAGGCGCACCGTGCAGCTTCTCGTCCAGCGCGACCGCAGCTCCTCTCGCGACCGCGACCACTCCTGTGCGAGCGAGAAGCCTTTCGGGCGCAGTGCCCGCTCTTCGGTGAGCTCGACGTCCCGCACCCTGCTGACCCGAAACGTCCTCAGCCCGGCGTGCGTCCCCGCGACGAGGTACCAGACGCCGGCCTGCAGGACGAGGCCGTAGGGGTCGACGACGCGGCGCGACGGCTCGGCTCGCGGCTTGGCGTACTCGATGACGGCCCGGCGACCGTCGAGGACGGCATCGCGGAGCGAGGGCAGATGCGCCGGCGACTCCGCCTCGCGCCGCCAGGGCGCCGGCTCGACGTGGACGAGGTCCGAGAGACCGGCCGCCTCCTCGCCGGCGCCGGGCAGCGCGACGACGAGCTTGCGCAGGAGCGAGCGCGCCGCGCCGTCGACGCCGAGGCCGTGCAGCGGAGAGGCGGACAAGAGGAGGAACAGCGTCCGCCGCTCCTCGGGCGAGAGTCCCGTGAGCTCGGTCTTGTAGCCGTCGACGAGGGCCCAGCCGCCGGCTCTTCCCCGGATCGGGTAGACGGGGACCCCGGCGCCGGACAGCGCCTCCATGTCTCGCCTGATCGTCCGCTCCGACACCTCGAGCTCCTCGGCGAGCTGGTTCGCGGACATGCGCCGGCGTGCTTGGAGAAGCAGCACGATCGCGAGCAGGCGGTCGGCGCGCACCGCCCGACGCTACCGCCGGGGACACCGCGTCGAGGGCCGCTCCTGCTCAGACGGCGGGCGTCGTAGCGCCTACCGGGCGCACGCGGCGACGTTGATCATCGTGACGGAAGACGGCGACTTGCTGCTGCACGTGCGCGACGACAAGCCGGGGGTCCTCCATCCCGGCTGCTGGGCAGTATTCGGCGGCGCGCTCGACGGCGCGGCGTTCGCCGCGCTCGTCCGTGAGGCGGTGACCCTGAACAAGGAGACCGGGCGCCGCGGGTGGCCGGGAAGCTCGCCTGTCGAGGACCTCAGGTCACGTCGGCGCGCATGGTCGTGAAGGACCCTGCGGCCGCAAGCGCGAGGCCGTAGCCGAGCAGGACGAGCGCCCCCTCCCAGGACGTCAGCAGGTTCGCCACGCCGCCGCCGAAGCCGCCCGAGCTCGTGGTCGGCTCGAGCGCGCGGGCTGCCTGGCTCGGGAGCCAGCGGCCGACCGACGGCCAGACGCCCACGATGATCGGCTCCACGACCGCGCTCACGCCGAGACCGGTGACGAGCGCGAGCACCTGGTTCTTGAGAAGGGATCCGATGCCGAGCCCGTAGACGGCGAACAGCACGGCAACGGCGACGATGCCTGGTATCGCCTTCTGGAACTGGGTGAGCATCTCCAAGGAACTGCCGTAGCCGGAGCTCACGAGCGCCCAGCCGAGCACGAGCCCGGCAATCCCCGCCGTCACCGCGACGACCGCCCCGCCGAGCGCCGAGACAAGGAGCTTCACCGCGGTGACGAGCGGGCGTCGAGGTTCGGTGAGAAACGTCGGCGTCACGGTCTTGTGCCGGTACTCGGACGTGATGACCAGGATGCCGAGCACGAGCGCGAAGTCCTGCGCGATCTGCATCGCGGAGAACACGTCGTTGAACCACAAGACGGTCCCCTTCGGCGGGAACAGACCTTCCGCCACGCCCCGGCTGTGTGGTGCGAGCCCCACTGCGAGACCGATCAGACCTGCGGCCACCGCCGTCAGCGCGAGGAGGACCGCCGTCGAACGGATCGTCCACAGCTTCTGCATCTCGGAGCGGACAAGCCGGATCACGACGCGACTCCTGCACCGCGAGAGGCGACCCGGCCACGCACGCCCTCGCGGCCGTCGCGCCGCCGCTCGGTCATCTCGAAGAAGAGCTGCTCCAAGCTGTCGCCCGACGTGCGCATCTCGACGACGACGATGCCTGACCCCGCCATCGCCCGCCCGACGTCGAGCGGCGTCGTCCCTTCGGCGACGACGAGATCGCCCTCGCCGGCGCGGGCGGCGATCCCCGCCCGACCGAGCACCTCGACGAGACGCGCGTGGTCCGGCGAGCGCACCTGGACGGTGGTCGAAGCCTGCGCCAGCAGCTCCGCGAGCGCGCCCATCCCTGCGAGGCGTCCTCTCCGCAGGATCACGACGTCGTCGACGGTCTGGGCGGCCTCGGCGAGCAGGTGCGAGCTCACGAGCACGAGCTTTCCCTCGGCTGCGAATCTCCGCATGAAGCCCCGGAGCCAAGCGATCCCCTGGGGGTCGAGCCCGTTCGCCGGCTCGTCGAGCAGGAGGATCTGCGGGTCGCCGAGGAGCGCACGCGCCAGCTCGAGCCGCTGGCGCATACCCATCGAGAAGCCTCCGACCGCCCGCTTCGCATCGCCCTCCAGGCCGACGACGGCCAGCACCTCCTCGACGCGGGCGGACTCGATGCCCGCCGCCGTGGCGATCGTGCGCAGGTGATTGCGTGCCGAGCGAGTGGGATGGAACCCTGAGGACTCGAGCACCGCGCCGACGACCCGCGTCGGGTCCGAGAGCTCCTGGTAGGGCGTGCCGTTGATCAGCGCGACGCCGGAGGTCGGTCTCACGAGCCCGAGCAGCATCCGAAGCGTCGTCGTCTTGCCTGCTCCGTTCGGGCCGAGAAAACCGGTGACGCTCCCGGCGTGCACCTCGAAGCTGAGATCGTCCACGGCGAGGACGTGGCCAAAGCGCTTGGTGAGCCCTCGCACCTCGATTCGCGCAGTAGTGCTCATCGTTC
>DAHVLW010000211.1:0-23879 GCA_027320205.1 Acidimicrobiaceae bacterium | reverse complement strand
GCGGCGATGATCGAGGCAGAGGGGGTCTGCAAGGCATTCGGCCGCAGGCAGCGCCCCGCACCGGTGCTCGAAGACGTGAGCTTTCGCATCGAGGACGGCGAGTTCGTCGGCATCCTCGGACCCTCGGGCTGTGGGAAGACGACGCTTCTACGGATCATTGCCGGTCTCATCCCGATGGACCGCGGGTCGATCAGCATCGACGGGCTGCGCCTGGCTGGCTGCGGCCCGGATCGACGAATGGTGTTTCAGGACTTCGCCCTGCTGCCTTGGCGGACAGTCCTCGGCAATGTCGAGTTCGGTCTCGATGTGATGGGCATGGCCAAGATGGAGCGGCGCGAGCGCGCGCGGTCGGTCATCGAGCGGACGGGCCTTGGTGGATTCGAGCACTTCTACCCCTACGAGCTCTCCGGCGGCATGCAACAGCGTGTCGGGCTAGCGCGCGCGTTCGCGGTGAACCCTGCGACACTGCTCATGGACGAGCCGTTCGGCGCGCTCGATGCGCAGACCCGACGCACCCTGCAGGAAGACCTGCTCACTTTGGTGGAGCACTCGCAGTCCACCGTCATCCTCGTCACCCACGACATGGAAGAAGCGGTGCTGCTCTGCGACCGGATTCTCGTCATGCACTCGCAACCAGGACGGATCGTCAAGATTGTGGAGACGACTGGCCTCCTTCCGCGGCCGCGAGGGGGCCGGGTTGACGACGTACGCGCCACGGCGGGCTTCGAGGAGCTCGTCGCGGAGCTGTGGACCGTCCTACGCGCCTCCAAGGGGACTGAGGCGCGTCGTCAGCACGCCGCCGGCTAGCCCGGTTGCCGCGGGAAGGCGACGCGAGGAGCAAGATCGGCCGGCGACCTCAGAGTGGACGGGCGCTTCTCACCACAAGGAGCGGGTCGTGGAACCTGCTACCAGCGGAGGCCGAAGATGAGTGCAGCGCTGATAGCCCACACGGTGTTTCAGCCGGCGCGGGTCAGCGCAGTCGTGGAGCGGGGAGGGGGCGCGGCGCGCTTCGAGCCTGTCGGGTCCGCGGAACCCGCGTCGTCAGGGCGCCCTCGGCGATCCGAGCGGCGAGCTCGCGACCCGGCGGGATCGGCTCGCCGTCGAGCTGCATCGGGAGCTCGCTCTCGGTCGAGACCGTCACGGCGCGGGTCTGGCGCGGCGCGAGGCGGGCCGAGGCGATCCCGAGCCGGCCCGCGCGGAACATGTCCGAGAGGAGCACCGCCCAACCGAGCGGGCCCCGCGGGGCGAGGATCGCAACGTCGAGTAGACCGTCGTCGACGCGTACCCGCGGCGACAGGGCGAGCCCGGCGGGGAGAGTCCCGACGTTTGCCACGACGACGGACTGCGCCTCCGCCGCGACGGTGCTCCCGTCGTCGAACTGCACCTCGAAGTGGTGGGCGCGGCCGGACAGATGCGACACGGTGGCGAGCCCGTAGCCGGGCCAGCCGAGCACCTCCTTGGCCGCGGAGGTGGTCGCAGCGACGACCGCGGCGTCGACACCGATGCCGGCCATCGCCACGACGGCCTTGCCGTCGACGAACGCAAGGTCCACCTCTCGCTCCGAGCCGAGGAAGGCGGTGGAGAGCGCCGCGTCGAACTCGAACGGGACACGCAGCGCGCGAGCGAAGAGGTTGGCGGCGCCTGTCGGAACTACCGCCAGGGCAGCCTCTGTCCCGGCGAGGCTGTGCGCCGTCGCGCCGACCGTCCCGTCCCCGCCGACGGCCACGACGAGCCGGACGCCGTCGGCGACGGCACGCGCGACGGCAGTGACGATCCGCTCGCGCCAGTCCTCGGCTCCCTGCGGGCTTTCGAGGAGTCGTGGCTCGTAGCCATGCCGGACGGCAGCCTCCGTGCAACGGCGCTCGAGGCGACCTCGCCGCCCGCCGTCAGCTTCTCGCACCACGAACAGGACGGAGCCCGTGTGCACAGGCTAGGCCACGTCCCGTCCCGCTGAACCTGCCGGGGGATCGCTGGAGCGCTCCTCGGAGGGTTCGACGGCAAGGTGCGCCGCGGCGGCGCCGAGCGAGGGATGGCGAGCGGTGAGGTCGACCGCCCCGGGCCTGCCCACCAAGGTCCGTAGCCACACCGCCCCGACGCCGCCCGCCTCGGCGAAGGCGAAGGGATTGTCCCCGATCAGCGTGATCGGCCCGTCCCAGGAGAGGGTCACTTCGCCGGCGACATATGGCCGGGGGGCGCCGTAGCGGTCGACGGCGCGAAAGACGGCGCGGGTCGTGTCCACGCCGTCCGCCACCAGCGCCGCGTCGTCGACCGTGAGGAGGAGGCGGTCACCCGCAGGGTCAGAGGAGAAGTGCCGGCTGAGCACGAGGTGCGGTCCGAGATACCCGTCGAGGCGGAGCTCCGGGCACCTGGTGCCGTCGACCGACCGGAGATCGACGAAGGACGGCGGGTATCGCAGGTGGGGGTACTCCGCGCGCGCCGGGCGCAGCGTCACCAGGTGGATCTCGTCGACGAAGACCTCAAGGCGGTCGAGGTTGGAGCAGATCATCGCCCCATCGAGACGGCTGGCGGGGGAGGTCGGCCCGAAGTCCCAGTAGAACGCCGGCTCGATGACGGGGCGGCGCGCCGGGTCTACCTGTGATCTGTAGATGGCGGCGCCGGGCTTCGGGACGCGGAAGGAGTCGACGATGCCGGTGCACTTCAGCCCGCGGTCGTGGTTCCCGTTGCCGGAGGGGTAGTCGAAGCCGGACCAGGCGAGCAGCCCGCAGTAGCGGTCGTCGGCAGCCGCGAGGTCGTGCACCCTGGCGTGCGCCTCCGCCTGGCCCTGCTGCACCTCCTGGGAGTCGACCCGGCGGTAGGCGCGCGCCGGGCCCGACAGGGTACCGACCGCCTCGCTCACAAGATAGGGGCGGTCCTTCCGGGGCGGCATCAGCTCCGGTTGCCTCCGGCGGCGGCGCGTGCTGGAGGAGTAGTCGTTCTGCGCGAAGACATCCTCCAGATAGTGGCGGGTGTAGTGGCGGCCCGCCATGGCGCCGGCGGTCGGACGGCTCCCGTCGAGCGCACGCGCGATCTCGCGAGTGCGCCTCGACAGCTCGTCGTCGTCCTTTGTCTCGTTCGGCCGCGTCCCCCAGACGACGACGCTCGGGTGGTTGCGGTCCCGTCGCACCATCTCCGCGACGTCCCGCTCCAGGAGCGCCTTCCAGGCAGCGTCGCCGAGGTAGCCCCAGCCGGGGATCTCCTCGAAGACCAGTAGTCCGAGGTCGTCGCAGGCGTCGAGGAACGCCTCCGCCTGCGGATAGTGCGAGCAGCGGACGAAGTTGACGTTGAGCTCGTCTCGGAGGATCTCGACGTCCCGGTGCTGGACGCGCGGCCCCATCGCACCACCGGCGAAGGGGAAGAGCTGGTGCCGGTTCAGGCCAAACAGCTGCAGCCTCCTGCCGTTCAGGAAGAAGCCGTGCCGCTCGAAACGGGCCTCGCGAAAGCCGACGCGGACGCGCCGTTCGTGACGGGTCGCGCCGTCCGGCCCCGTCCCGGCGATCGTCACCGCGACCTCGTAGCAGTGCGGGTCCTCGAGGTCCCAGAGACGGACGTCGACGGGCGGGCTGAGGAGGAGGCGGACCACCCTCTGGCCGCGTGGCGGCACGACGCGGGCGCGCACCGCGGCAAGCGGCGCCCCACCGTCGCACAGCTCGGCGGTGAGCTCGAGAGGTGGGCGCGGCGGCCCGGCCTCCTCCGCCGCCGGCGCGTCGAGCGTGCAGTCGACGACGACATGACGGCGCGTCACGTCCAAGACGTCGACCGGCTTCGCGAACACCTCGGCGACGAAGACCTCGGGCACGACACGAAGGCGTGCCTCACCGTAGAGGCCGCCGGGCTGCCAGTAATCGACCGAGCTCGAGCGGGCCGGCGCAGGGCGGTTGGGGGGAACGGGAAGGTTGAATCGGCTGTCGAGGTCGACGGTCAGCGCGTTGTCCCCGGCGACGAGCAGTGGGGTCAACTCGCAGCTGAGGCGCCGATAGCCGCCGAGGCCGGTCGAGAGCTCCCGGCCGTTGAGGACCACCCGCGCGGCGGTCATCACCGCGTCGAGCTCCAGGAGCACCCTCCGTCCCGCCGGGCCGCCGGGCGCGGTGAAGCGCTTGTGGTAGCGCCAGCAGCGCTCCCAGGTCGCCGGGTCCCACTCCCGCCAGGAGAGGGGCGTGACCGTGTGCGGCAAGGTCACGGGAACGAGGTCGCGCTCGGCGACGAGGGAATCGTTCCCGGGCGCCGCCGAGGTGGGCGCGGCTGGCGCGGGGCCGAACAGCCATCCGGTGTTGAAGGGGACGCTCGTCAATCTCCGGGGGCGCCCGTCACGAGCCGACTCGCACCTCGCGCCGTACGTCGAACGGGTCTCCGCAGCAGGGTAGCCAGGATCGTCTCCTCGACGACGTCGGCAACCCGGTAGGCGAGCGGCCGCAGCAAGGAGACGCCGAGCACGACCGCCGACGCGAGAAGGTAGCCCGCCATGACGTCGCCGGGATAGTGCGCGCCGACGTAGACCCGAGCGAAGCACAGGAAAAGGCCGAGGACGACGTTGACGATCGCGAGGGCGCGAACGATGCCGGGGATCCTTCCTCTTCCGGTGCGCGCGTCGCGCTCCCCGAGCGCCGTCGTGCGCCGCCCTCGCCATACCTTCGTGCCGAGCACGAGGAGGACGGAGAGGGTGAGGCCGCCGGCGACGATCGAATGATCCGACGGGAACGCGTAGTCGGTGGTCCTTGCCACCAGGACGAGGGCGCGGGGATGGGTCGCGTAGGGCCGCAGCTCCTTCGCGGCGCGCGCCACGAGCTGGTTGAGACCGAGGGCTACGACCGTGCCGATTCCGCCAAGGACGAGGAGGGCCGCGGCTCGCGGCACCCGCCGCCACCACGCGACTGCGTAGATGGCGACGAAGACGCCTGCGAGGAGGACCGGGCCGAGCCACAGCGCGTAGGCGTGCATGAAGCCGTGCGCCCAGGCCGTCTGTCTGGCGAGGTGGTTGAGGTCGAGGTAGGCCGAGGTGTTGAGGCCCTTCGGCGGCAGCACCGAGACGCCACGGTGGATCGGCGGTCGGATCGGCGAGGGCGACCTCTCGGCGAGGGCGATGGGTCCCATGGGACGTGTCCGTAATGGCTGGTGCGTGGTGGCTGGTGCGTGGGGAGATGTGGCCGGAGGGTGACTGGATGGTGAACTGACGCCGACTCGCACCGTAGCACGGAGTGCCAGCCGGGGACGTAGCGTCCGTCACAGTGCCCAGCTGCCGTCTCTCGGGCCGGGCGCACCTCTCGGGTTAGACTGTGCCGGCCCGACCGGCCGGAGTCCTTCGGTGTCACAGCGGACCGGGCTCGGGCCTTCAGCCGGGAACGCGTGGCTCGGGGAGGGGATTCCATGACAGGCACGAGCGTCGGCTACTCGATCACGCTGCGGGTCGAGGCGCCCGCGACGACGAGCGCCGCGGGCGAGCTGACAGGGGTGATCGGGCGCGCGGGAGCGCTCGTCACGGCATTGGACGTGGTCGAGTCGCGAAGCGACCGCGTCGTCGTCGACATCTCCTGCAATGCCGTCGACTCTCCGCACGTCGAGCGCATCGAGAAGGCGGTCGGCGCGCTTCCCGGCGTCGTCGTGCGGCACGTCTCGGACACCACGTTCCTCGTGCACCTCGGAGGCAAGCTCGAGGTCAACCCGAAGGTCCCGCTCCGGCACCGGGACGATCTGTCTCGGGCTTACACGCCGGGCGTGGCGCGCATATGCCTCGCGATCGCCGAGCATCCCGAGACCGCCCGCAACCTCACGATCAAGAAGAACACCGTCGCCGTCGTCACCGACGGGTCGGCGGTGCTCGGCCTCGGCAACCTCGGGGCAGCCGCTGCTCTCCCGGTGATGGAAGGCAAGGCCGCCCTGTTCAAGCGGTTCGGCAACGTCGACGCCTGGCCGGTCTGCCTCGACACCCAGGACCCCGACACGATCGTCGAGACCGTGCGGGTGATCGCGCCGGCCTACGGAGGGATCAACCTCGAGGACATCTCAGCGCCGCGGTGCTTCGAGATCGAGCGTCGGCTCCGAGAGGTGCTCGACATCCCCGTCTTCCACGACGACCAGCACGGCACGGCGATCGTCGTCCTCGCGGCCTTGACGAACGCGTTGCGGGTCGTCGGGAAGGAGCTGAGCGACGTCCGCATCGTCGTATCGGGTGTCGGCGCTGCGGGCAGCGCGACGATCCGCATCCTCTTGGCAAACGGAGCCACCGACGTCATCGCCTGCGACCGCCACTCCGCGCTGACCAGGCGCCGCACGGAGGGCAACCCCTTCCGCTCCTGGATCGGCGAGCAGACCAACCCGAAGGGCTTCGGAGGGAGCCTGAGCGAGGCGCTCGTCGACGCCGACGTGTTCATCGGCGTGTCGGCGCCGAACCTGCTGACGGGCGGCGACATCGCCAGGATGGCGGACGACGCCGTCGTCTTTGCGCTCGCCAACCCCGATCCGGAGGTCGACCCGATCGAGGCGGGAAAGCACGCGGCCGTCGTGGCGACCGGGCGCTCGGACTTCCCCAACCAGATCAACAACGTGCTCGCCTTCCCGGGCGTCTTCCGCGGCCTGCTCGACGCCGGAGCACGGGCGATACCGGATGCCATGCTCGTCGCCGCGGCGCGAGCGATCGCCGACACCGTCGCCCCGGACGCGCTCAACGCCGGCTACATCATCCCGAGCGTCTTCGACCCCGCGGTGGCCCCGGCGGTCGCCGCGGCGGTGCGGGCGGCGGCCGCCGAGTAGCGCCCAGCCCGGAAGGTGTCGAACCGCCCGCTCACCATCTTGCGCGTGGCCGCCCGGATCTGGTCGAACGGCCGGAGGATGCGGCCGGAGGATGCGACCGGCGACCAGGAAGGCGGCGACGACCGCGACTTCCCGGCGGGACGCCGGCCTGCCGCCTCGACGCCTAGGGAGCGGCGGCTGGTCCGGGCGGGAGGCCCGCCGGCCCGTCGAAGGCGATGACCTGGTCAGTCGTCGGCGCGAGGAGCAGCCCGTCGGCGACCGCCGGCGTCGGGAAGTGGTTCGCCTCGCCAGCGCTCGCCTGCTCTTCGACGACGTGGCGGCCGTCGGCAGCGTCGATTCCCCAGAGCGTGCCGTGGTCGTCGAGGGACCAGACAAGGCCGTCGGCGAGAACCGGAGGCCCGTTGATCGACGCGCCGCTCGAGCCGGCCGAGGTCGTCCACAGCACGGACATGCGGGGCGGCCGGTCGCTGATCCGGACGGCGGTGACGCCCTCGCCGCAGGCGACGTAGACGACGCTGCCGCCGACGGCGACCCCTCCGTGGGGATCCTGGTCGCACAGCGGCATCGACGTCACCTCGTGGCCGATGCCGCCGAGGTGGCTCCGGTCGAGAAGGTAGGCGACGTGGCGCTTGCCCACCTGGAAGACGTAGCCGTCGACGAAGGCCGGCGCCGCCGAACCGAGGTCCAGGTCGCTGTGGTTGTCCTGGCCCCAGGTGGAAGGGGCGAACAGCTGCACGCGCCGGAGCGCGCTCGACAGCTCCGTGACCGAGTCGCTGCCGTCGTAGGGCGGTCCGGACTGCGAGCCGTTGCCGACTGCGAACCAGATGTTCCCCTCGGGGTCCACGAGCGGCGCGGCACCGCCCATCCATATGCCGCCCTCCCGCTGGTTCCCCGCCGTGTCGACGAGGTAGTACCGGGGTCTGCCGCCGGTCTCGGGAACAGCGGCGACCGTGCCGTGGTACGCGGCGCAGTCCCCGTAGTTGCCGCCGAAGGCCACGACGACCTCGCCCCGGTCGAGGGAGAGGCCGGGCCGCTGGAGGAGGGCGGAGGGCGTCGAGCGTGGCGGGTCGACCGCCTCGTCGATCTCGACGCGGCCATCGTAGAGGTCGAGGCCGAACGCGGCCGCCGCCCCGGCCGGTGCTCGGACGGTCCCGAGCCGCCGAAAGCGGCGTCGCGAGGTGCCGCGGGCGGGCACGGGGCGCGCTCGGCCGCCCCGCGTCGTCAGGTCCGGCATTGGCGACGAGGCTAGTTCCGGCCGCCGGAGATCTCGACTATCGCGGACCCGCCGGGCCCTCGGAACCGGTCAGTTGTACGCGTTCGTGAAGTACGACGAGGCGGGGAGCGCCTTCGAGAGCAGCTTCACCGCCTTGAGCGCGCCGGCGACCTCGGTCCACTCGGCGGCGCGCTGGCTGAGGAGCGTGCTCGTAGTCCCGAGCACCGGAATCGTGGCGCGCCAGCCGTTGAGGTTGTACTGCTCCGAGGACCCGTTCTTCGGGTAGGCGGCGACGAAGTCCTCGACCGCGGCGCCAGGGTGGGCGATCGACCAGGCGAACGCCTGGCGGGTGGCCGTCATGAACGCCCGGGCCACCGAGCCGTGGGTCTTGAGCCAGGAGCTCGTGGCGGTGAAGACCCAGACCGGCACGTTGGGCGCCCCGAACTTCGTCGCGAGCAGCGTCGTCGGCTTCTTGCCCGTGGCGCCCTGGACCTCGGCGACGGCGTAGTTGAGCGTGTTGGTCGCGAGGTCGATCTTCCCGGCGAGCAAAGGCGCGATGTCGTCGCTCGTGAAGATCGGCGTGCTGATCTCACCAGCGCTGAGGCCCGCGGCGCGAAGGACGTAGGGCATCATGGCCTCCGTCCAGGAGTCCGTGAAGATGCCGATCGACTTCCCCTTCAGGTGCTTCAGGTCGATGGGCTTGCCGGGTGGGGCGACGAGGCCCCAGTTGTTGTCCTGGGAATAGTTGCCGATCGACTTCACGTCGATGCCCTGGGCTTGCGCGAAGACGACGTCGGTCGTCGTGTCGAAGCCGATGTCGCCCTTGCCGACGGCGAGCATCTTCACCGTGGTCGACGTCGTCGGCGGGATGACGACATCGACCTTGATGCCGAGCTTCTGGTAGTAGCCGCGGGCGTTCCCGACGGTGAAGGGAACGGCCTCGAAGTCGATGCCGGGCCAGTCGTAGACGAGCCGGACGGTGGTGAGCTTCGCGTGACCCGCGGCCCCGGAATGCCGGGCCGTCGCGACGGCCCTTGCCGGGACGGCTTGCGACGCGCCAGCCGCCGCAACCGGGATTGCGGCCGCGGCGAGCGCGGTGAGCGAAGCGACCAGTACGGCGACGGAACCGCGAGCCGTGCCGTTGGATCCCTGAAGGCGCATTGTGGCTATCTCCTTTTCCTGTGCGTGTTCCCGTGCGTGTTCCAGTGCGTGCCGGGCTACGGACGGCTCGGGTACATGCTGTGGGTGCGCCCGCGCGGGACGATCCTCCGGATTCGCAGCCCGCGCCGGGCGGTCGAGCGCGATCGCCACGGCGTGACGAGCGCCTCGGCGGCGACCATGAGGAGGAACGAGGCAACGCCGATGGCGGTGAGCAGGATGGTCGCGCCGAAGACCCCCTTGGTGTCGAGCGACGCGTTCGCCGTCTGCAAGTAGGTGCCGAGACCCTGCTGCGCCGAGGCGGTCCACTCGCCGATCACCGCACCTGTGACGGCGTAGGTCGCGCCGATCTTCAGCCCCGAGAAAAGGGGGCTGAGCGTCGCCGGCAGCCGTATCTGGAGGAAGCCGCGGAGCCGGCGCGCTCCCATCACCCTCGAGAGCCGGATGAGGTCGGGGTCGATGTGGGCGAGCCCGTCGAGGACGTTCACGACGACCGGGAAGAACACCGTCCAGGCGACGATGACGAGCTTGGGAAGCATCCCGAACCCGAAGAGGATGACGAGGGGCGCCGCCATGGCGACGATGGGCACCGCCTGGGAGGTGATCAGCGCGGGGTAGATGAGGCGCTGCACCGCGCGCGAGGCCGACATGCCCACGCCGAGGAGGAAGCCGACGACGGCGCCGATGAGGAAGCCGTAGGCGGTCTCCTCCACGGTCTGGAGCGTCAGACCGGCGAGCACCGACCAGTGGTCGACGTCGGCGGCGATGGCCGACTGCGGCGTCGGCAGGGCGTAGGGCTTGAGGCTGAAGACCACGATCACGAGGTTCCACAGCCCGAAGATCAGCGCGACGGCCGCCATGGCCATGGCAACGAGCGCGAGCGCCTTCTGCAGCGCTGGCGTGAGCTGCCTCACGTGCGGACCGCGGCCGCAGGGCCGTGAAGGAGGCCGAGCGCCTGGCGCTTCAGCTCGATGAAGCGCGGCGAGGTGAGGGCGTCGAGATCCCGAGGGCGGGGGAGGGGGATCGGGATCTCGGTGAGGACGCGGCCGGGCCTTCCGCTCATGACGGCGACGCGGTCGGCGAGGAAGATCGCCTCGTCGACGTCGTGGGTGACGAAGAGGATCGTCACGTTGAGGTCCTCGCAGACCGAGAGCAGCCACATCTGCATCTCGAGCCGTGTCTGGGAGTCCAGCGCGCCGAAGGGCTCGTCGAGGAGGAGCACATCCTTGTGCACCGCGAGAGTGCGCATCAGCGCGACGCGCTGGCGCATCCCGCCGGAGAGCGCGTGCGGGTAGTGGTGGAGGAAGTCGCCGAGCCCGTAGCGGGTCGCGAGGTCCTCGGCCTCGTCGCGGTCACGCTGGGTCACGCCCCGGGTGAGCGCGGCCCCGAGGACGATGTTGCCGACCACGGTCCGCCAGGGGACGAGGAGGTCCTTCTGGAGCATGTAACCGACATGGCCGGTCTCGCCGGTGACCTCGCGCCCGTCGAGCAGGACCTTCCCGGAGCTCGGCCGGAGGAGCCCGGAGACCGTGTTGAACAGCGTCGACTTGCCGCACCCCGACGGCCCCACGATCGAGACGAACTCCGACCGGCCGACCGCGAGGCTGAGGCGGTCGACGGCGAGGGTGCCGTCGAAGCGGCACGTGACGTCCTCGACGACGAGCTTGGGCTCTGACGAGCGAGCCACCACCGCGCGTGCATACCCGGGCGTCGTGCGAACGTGAAGGGCCTTACGGCTCTATAGGGCGGGGACCCGGGCGCTGGCGGAGAAGGCCGTCCTCTGCTAGTTGTCGAGGTGTGACCGCCTCCGCCTCGCCGGCGAGAGCGCTCGTCGTCGTCGACGTCCAGCGGGACTTCTGCGAGGGCGGGTCGCTCGCGGTTCCCGGCGGCGCCGCCTGCGCGAGCCGCATCTCCGCGCACGTCGCCACGGCGCGCGACGACTATGCCGCGGTGGTCGCGACGAAGGACTGGCACGTCGATCCTGGCGGGCACTTCGCCGACCCGCCGGACCTCGTCGACTCATGGCCGGTGCACTGCCTCGCCGGCTCTCCCGGAGCGGAGCTGCATGAGAACCTCGCGAGCGCCGTCGAGATCCCCGACGCCTTCGACGCCATCTTCCACAAGGGCGAGCACGCTGCGGCGTACTCAGGGTTCGAGGGGCACGACGCCGACGGCGTCGGGCTCGCCGACTGGCTCGCGATGCGTCACGTGGAAGCTGTGGACGTCGTCGGGATCGCCACCAGCGCCTGCGTGAAGGCTACTGCGCTCGGCGCGCTGGACCACGGGCTCTCGGTCCGGGTGCTTGTCGACCTCTGCGCCGACCTTGCAGATCCTCCCGGCCTGACCGAGGCGACGCTGCGAGCGCTTGCCGAGCGCGGCGTCGAGATCGCGCGGGCGGGCTCGACGTCGTCTGGCGCGCCGGGCACCACGGCGACACCTGAGCGGGCGGAATAGCGGACCGGGGCTGCACGTTCACGAAACAGCGCCGGCGAGTGCCTCCAGGGAGGCGACCGTCGCCGGCAGCCGGAGCGAGGAGGTCGCACATGCCCGCCGTCACCGTCGACAACGTCCTCGTCCTCCCTCGGATCCCGACGCCGGACCCCGTGGCGAGCCGGCCGCGTCCCGTGCGCTCGCTGACGACCGCGCCGAGCGGGCTCGAGGGCGAGGGCTTCCCAGTGCGCCGCGCCTTCGCCGGCGTGAGCCTTTCAGAGCTCGACCCTTTCGTCCACATGGACCAGATGGGCGAGGTGGACTACGCGCCAGGCGAGCCGAAGGGCACGCCATGGCACCCCCACCGGGGTTTCGAGACGGTCACCTACATCATCGACGGGACCTTCGTCCACCAGGACTCGAACGGCGGGGGCGGCCGCATCACCGACGGCGACACGCAGTGGATGACGGCCGGGGCGGGGATCTTGCACATCGAGGCGCCTCCGGAAGAGCTGGTCGCGACCGGCGGCCTGTTCCACGGGATCCAGCTGTGGGTGAACCTTCCGAGCGCCAACAAGTGGAACGCTCCCCGCTACCAGGACATCCGCGGCCGCGAGGCAGGACTTGTCACGACGGAGGACGGTGGGGCCCTGCTCCGGGTCATCGCGGGCGACCTGGCGGGGCATGCCGGCCCGGGCGTGACGTTCACGCCGATCACGATGGTCCACGCCACGCTCAGCCCAGGGGCGAGCGCCTCGCTCCCGTGGCAGCCCGGCTTCAACGCCCTCGCCTACGCGCTGGCCGGCGACGGGACGGCCGGCAACGAGCGACGCCCGATGCACACCGGCCAGCTCGCGGTGCTCGGCGCCGGAGACGCCCTCACCATCTCCGCCGACACCACCCAGCCCGGCGGGGCCCCCGCCTTCGAGGTCCTGCTCCTCGGCGGGCGCCCCATCGGCGAGCCGGTCGTGCACTACGGCCCGTTCGTGATGAACACCCGGGAGGAGATCGTCCAGGCGCTCGAGGACTACCAGGCCGGCCGGCTCGGCCAGATCCCGGCGGACGCGCTCCCGCACCGCCACGCGGGCGACGTCGATCTCGGCGGGGGAGCGGCGCGCTGAGGCCGAGCGAGGACCGGCGCGCCGGGTCCGTCTGCCGACCCAGCTGAGGCGGTGGCTCGAGCGTAGCCTCGGGTCCGTTGGCGCGCCGGGAAGCGGCGCGTCGCGAGCGATCGAGGTGATGACATGCCCTGGAGCGCGGCCGGCGGGCGTTACGACGGGATGGTCTACCGGCGTTGCGGGCGGAGCGGGCTCGACCTGCCGGCCATCTCGCTGGGCCTCTGGCAGAACTTCGGGTCGAGCCGACCGCTGGAGGAGAGCCGTGCGGTCCTCAGGCGGGCCTTCGATCTCGGGATCACGCACTTCGACCTGGCCAACAACTACGGCCCGCCCTACGGCTCGGCGGAGTCCACCTTCGGGCGCGTCCTCGCCGAGGACCTCCGGCCGTACCGGGACGAGCTCGTGATCTCGACGAAGGCCGGCTACGACATGTGGCCCGGCCGCTACGGCGACGGCGGATCCCGGAAATACCTGCTCGCCAGCCTCGAGCAGAGCCTCCGTCGCACGGGCCTTGAGTACGTCGACATCTTCTACTCGCATCGCCTCGACCCGACGACGCCGCTCGAGGAGACGATGGGGGCGCTCGACGCCGCGGTGCGGCAGGGCAAGGCCCTCTACGTCGGCGTCTCCTCCTACTCGCCGGATCGCACCCGCGAAGCGGCCGCGCTCCTCCGCCGGCTCGGGACGCCGCTGCTCATCCATCAGCCCTCGTACTCGCTGCTCAACCGCTGGATCGAAGGCGGCCTCCTCGACGTGCTCGAGGAGGAGGGCGCGGGCTGCATCGCCTTCTCGCCGCTCGCCCAGGGCATGCTGACGGACAAGTACCTTGGCGGCATCCCGGCGGGCTCGCGGGCGTCGCAGGCCGGCTCGCTCGAGACGTCGCTTCTGAGCGAGCAGAACATGGGGCACGTACGCGCGCTCGACGCCCTCGCCCGGCGCCGCGGCGAGAGCCTCGCCCAGATGGCGATCGCGTGGGTGCTGCGCGATCCCCGGGTAACCTCGGCGCTCGTCGGGGTGAGCAGCATCGGGCAGCTCGAGACGAACGTCGCTGCTCTCGCCCACCTCGAGTTCTCCCCCGACGAGCTGTCGGAGATCGACGAGCACGCCAAGGAAGGCGGGATCGACCTCTGGGAGCCCTCGCGGAAAGGCTGAACCTCAGGCTGAGATTTAGCAGCCGTCTCAACCCCGCAAGAGGCGAGAGCAGGAGGAGCACAGCCCGCGGGAAACTCTAAACCTCAAGTAGAGGTCGAGAGTCCTACCCGTCGACCGTGCTCCGCCGGTCGAGGACGAACCAGATCGCACGCACCGGCTCGATGCCCTCGTTCCAGAACCGGTGGGGGATCGTCGAGTCGAAGGCCATCGAGTCGCCAGGGCCGAGCTGGTACTGCTCGAAGCCGATCTGGGCCGACAGCACGCCCTCCAGGATGACGCTGTACTCGCGTCCCTGGTGGCGGATCGCGTGGTCGTCGCCCGCCGAGCCCCCTCCCGGCGCGTAGTGCACCTCCATGAACTCGGCGTCGTGCTCGGGCGTCGGCATCAACAGCTCCCAGCGGACGCCGCGCTCAAGGTGGATGACGCGCCGCTCGCTGGCATGGATGGCGACCGGGCGGCGCCGCTGGTCCAACCGCTCCAGACCTCGGGAGCGGATGGCGAGCTCGGCGCTGTGCGCCTCGGCGGGCGTCTGGGACGCTCCGGCGCCAGGGGCGGCGCGCCGGAGCCCGGCCAGGGCGGCGGAGATGCCGGCGACTGCTTGTGCTTCGGCGCCGGGGGAGAGCTCGGGCCGCTCGTCCGGGTCGCCGCGCGTCTCGCTCGCGGCCTCGCCGGACGCCTCGCGGCGCTCGGTCGCGCCGGCGGCGGCGAAGAGGCTGTCGACGGAGATCTCCAGCGCGCTCGAGATGGCGTAGAGCGTGCTCACGGAGGGATTGGCGCGACCGCGCTCGATCTGGGAGATGAGGCTCGCCGAGCAGTCGACGAGTCGCGAGAGCTCCCGCACCCCGATGCCGCGGGCGAGTCGAGCGGCTCGGATACGCGAGCCGAGCTGCTCGATGCCGTCCTCGGCGGCGGCCTGCTTTGCCGCATCCGGCCGGAGGGCTGCCGGGACGTCATGCGCGCCGGCCGGGGTGCTCACGGCGCGTACAGTAGCACTGGACAAACTGGCACGGGATGAGCCAGGCACGGCGCCGCCCGCGCCCCCGACGCCGCCGCCCGCCCGCCCGGGTGGGACAGGCGGCACGGACGGGCGGCAGGGGGAGCTCAGCCCTGGGTCGAGGTGTGCTCGGGTCGCACCTTGACCACGACCCGGTGGTCGCCCGGCTGCGGCCAGGGATAGACGTCCTGGTCGAGGTACTTCTTCGCCAGCGAGTTGATCAGGGCCTCCCCGCCTTCGTCGCCCATCGAGACGACCGTTCCCCGGATCTCCAGGTGGCGGTAGGGGTTCTCCGGATCGGTGATGGAGACCGCGACCCTGGCGTCTCGCCGCAGGTTGCGGTACTTCTGGCGCCCCGTCGTCTGGCTGATCAGCAGGTGGGTCCCGTCCCAGTCGTACCAGACTGGGCTGCACTGCGGCTCGCCGCGCGGGCCGATGGTGGCCGCGTGGGCGAATCCCTTCTTCCCGAGGATGTCTGCGTGGGTCTCGGGGATCACCCGGTTGCTCTCTGGCACCTCTCCTCCCTCCCTCTCGGACGCCGTTGCTCAGTCAGACGCGGGGAGGCTACGCCATCGTTCGTGCCGATGCGTGTAAGCGTCGCTAAACGCATTGGTTATCCGACCTTGACGCCACGGTAGGGCCTGCGTACATTGTGGCTGCACGGCGATGGCCGCGGGCCGGTCCCGGTTGGGAGGACCGGGGTAGGGGGATGCAGACGGGCGCGCGCACGGAGGTCGCCGGGCCCGCGCGAGACGGCGTAGACGAGGCTGCCGGCGGCGAGGGCTCACCCCTGCGCACGGGCTGGCCACGTCGCTCGCATGCCTCGCGCGCAGCCCGTTCTTCCCGATCTGGCCCGCGGCGGCCCGGGCCCACGCGGCGGCCGGGCGGCGGCACGCCGGGGAAGCTGAGCGGGCAGCCTGCGGCCCGCCGGGGTTGCGGCGCGGCCCGGCGGGCGGCAGGCTGGCCGGCGTGATCCTCCACGTCGTCACCTTCCGCTGGAAAGAGGGCGTGGCCGACGCCGACGTCGCCGCGCTCTGCGAGGACATCGAGCGGTTCCGCCAGAAGGTCGGCTCGCTCCTCGACTACCGCTACGGGTCCGACCTCGGGCTACGGGAGGGCAACGGCGACTTCGCCGTCGCCGCCCTCGTCGCCTCGCCCGAGGGGCTCGAGGAGTACCTGGACCACCCGGCCCACCTGGAGCTGCTTGCCAACCGCCTCGGGCCGATGATCGAGACCCGCCTCGCGGTGCAGATGGAGGTGCCCGAGCCGCCGGGCTTCGCCGCCGGGGCGCCGACGGCCTCCTGAGCGAGCCGGCGGCCTGACGGTCGCGCCGAGAGGGCCGAGCCCAGGAACCGCGCCGAGCTCAGGAAAGAGGACCGGGCCGGAGTCGCGCGCCGGTCGGCCATTGGGCGATCAGCGAGTAGCGGTCACCCCTGATGAGGCTCTGACGCCATTCCACGGGGCCCTCACCGGCGAGTGCCAGCCGCTGGATGGAGAACGCCGCGGTCCTCGGTGGGAGTCGCAGCAGCCTGCGCTCGGTCGGCTGCGGTATCACCGGCCTGATGCGCTCCCAGCCGCCGGTGATCCGCAGCGAGCAGTGGGTGGCGAGGAGGTCGTAGAGGCCCCCGGAGGAGAGGTCGGCGTCGAGCAACGCCCCGGCCTGGTGCGCCGGCAGCCAGGATCGATCCCAGGCGATCGGCTCGGGGCCCGCGAAGCGGAGCCGCTCGATGAAGACGACCTCTTCGCCGGCGCGCACGCCGAGCTGCGACGCGACCTCGGCCGTGGCCGTGCGCCCCTCGGCCGCGAGCACCTCGCTTCGCTCCGAGATGCCGCTCGCGCGGACCGTCGAGGCCACGCTGTAGAGGGAGTGCAGAGGCTGCTCGAGGACGGGGGGGGCGACCGAGGAGCCGCGGCCCCGCTGGCGGACGACCAACCCCTCCGCGGTGAGGTGGCGCACGGCCTCTCGCACCGTCTGCCGGCTGACCTCGTAGTCTCTGGTCAGCTCCTCGTCGGTCGGGAAGCGGTCCTCGAACTCCCGGCCGAGGAGCCGGCGCCGGAGGTCCGCGACGATCTGGGCCCACAACGGCAACGGGCTCGATCGGTCCAGCACGGCCCCCACCGCCTCACGCCCCGGCGAGGAAGAACGAGCCGACGAGGACGGCAAGGACGTAGAGCGTGATGAGCGCCATGGGCGGGTCCTTTTCGTAGATGAAGGACAGCACGCCGACCGCCACCCTCAGCACGGGGGTGAGGATCAGGATCAAGACACCGAGCACGACGACCCCCCGCCCGTCTCCTTCGGCGATCGAATGCCCGAGCGACGCGAAGGTGTGCGGGAACGGCGTTGACCTCGAGGTCAGCCTCCTGTAGGAGAAGTGCCCGGTGATCGGGAGGTAGGCGTTGTGGTGGGCGAACATGAGCCCGAGGCCGACGGCGACGACGAGCACGCTCAGGACGACGCCGGTCCGCAGCACGAGGCTGATCGCAACCTCGACCTTTCGGACCTTCTCCTCCATCTCGGCTGCCTCTGCAGGGCTCAGCCGCCGGCGGCTGCCCGAACGAGCGAGACCCTCCATGCCCGGCTGGCCGGGGAGGCCCGTGCGAGGATCGCGCGTCGATCCGCTCACGTCGCTCACTGGAAGATTCCCTTCTGGAGCATCTCGAGGGAGATGACGACGAGGACGACGACGAAGACGAGCCGGACGGTCTTGCTCGTCACCCGGCCGAGGACGCGCGCGCCGAAGGTGGCCCCGAGGAGCACCCCGGCGGCGACGGGGGCGGCGATGATCGAATCGATCTGGCCCCGGATGAAGTACACCCCCGCGCTCGCCGCGGCGGTGACCCCGATCATGAAGTTGCTCGTCGCCGAGGACACCTTCATCGGCAGGTGCATGGCGCTGTCCATGGCCGGCACCTTCAACGCGCCCGAGCCGATGCCGAGCAGCGCGCTCACCAGCCCGGCGAGGTACATGAGCCCGAGGCCGAGCTTCGTGCCGACCACCTTGTAGGGGATCTCGCGCTGCTCCGCGGCGTCGTAGTAGGAGCCGTGCAGGTCGAAGTAGTTGGCGATGCGGTCGTTCGAGACGGTGAGCGGCTGATCGGCGTGGCGCCTCCGGAACGTCGCGAACGAGGAGTAGCCGAGGACGAGCCCGAAGAAGACGAACAAGGACCGCGTGGGCAGCACGGTGGTGAGGTAGGCCCCGCTCACCGCCCCCGTGGTCGTGGCGATCTCGAGGAACATCCCCGCCCGGAGGTTGGTCATCCGCTCCCGCACGTAGGCAGCTGCGGCGCCGCTCGAGGTGGCGATCACCGAGACGATGCTCGCTCCGATGGCGAGGCGGATGTCCACGTGGTACAGGAGCGTGAGGACCGGGACGATCACCACCCCGCCCCCGAGGCCGACCAGCGACCCGAGGACCCCGGCGGCGACCGAGACGAGCGCCAGGGAGACCACGAAGTCGAGAGGGGTCACGGGCGTATTGTACGTATATGCGGTTGTACGTCACAATCTGCTCCGAGCGGAGAGGCGCAGCTCCGGCTCAGCCGAGCCCGACGAGCCCCATCGAGCGGTCGAAGAGCCAGGCGGCGAGCTCTTCGTCCCCCGCCTGCGGGTGGGTCCGCGTGAGGCGGCGGCGGGCGTAGCAGCCCCCGGCCTTCCAGGCCTCGCCAGGCTGCGTCGAAGCGAGCCACACCAGCGTGTCCGCGCCTTCGGCGGGGGAGAGGAGGAGGTGGCGGACCGGGCTCCGGTAGGCGAGGGAGACGGCAAGGCCGCCCCGGCGTCCGAAGTCGGTGCGGACCGCCCCGGGGTTGTACGACGCCGCGGCGACTCCCCGCGCCGCCCAGCGCCGCGCGAGCTCCGCGGAGAACAGCACGTTCGCCAGCTTCGTCGTCCCGTACACCCGGAAGGGCCGGTAGCGGCGGGACGACCCGGCGCCGCGGCCGTGGGACGCGGCGCCAGCGCGTGGGAGCTCGAGCTCGCTGCGGTCGATGTGCCCAGCGAGCTGCATCCGGCTGGACGTGGTGATGACCTTGGCTCCTTCGCCGAGGCGCTCGGCGAGCAGGTGGGTCAGAAGGAACGGCGCGAGGTGGTTGACCTGGAGGGTGAGCTCGTGTCCGTCCACCGTGAGGATCCGTCGCCGTGAGAGCAGCCCGGCGTTGTTCGCGAGGACGTCGATGCGGGGAAAGGCCGCCGCCAGCTCGCCTGCGAGGCGCCGGACCTCGTCGAGACGCGCGAAATCACAGGTGAACGGCATCGCACCGGTCTGCGCGGCGACGGCCGACGTCTTCTCGGGAGAGCGGCCGACGATCGCCACGGTTGCGCCGAGCCCTCCGCAGGCTGCCGCGGCCGCCGCGCCGATGCCCGAGCTCCCGCCGGTGACGACCACGAAGCGCCCGGACATGTCCGGCGCCTGGGGCATGGCACAGTGTGGCATGGCCCGCGCGCTCCTCACCGACCTCTACGAGCTCAACATGGCCACCGCCTACCTGCGCCAGGGGATGACCGGCGTCGCGACGTTCAGCCTCTTCGTCCGCCAGCTCCCGCCGAGCCGGGGATTCCTCGTGGCGGCGGGGCTGGAGGACTGCCTCTCCTACCTCGAACGGCTCGCCTTCGAGCGCGAGGACCTTGAGTACCTGGCGGAGATCGGCTTCGAGCCGGACAGCCTCGACGCCCTGGCGGAGCTCCGGTTCGAGGGCGACGTCTGGGCAGTGCCCGAGGGCACGGTCGTCCTCGCCGGCGAGCCGCTGCTCGAGGTGAGCGCTTCGCTGCCCGAGGCCCAGCTCGTCGAGACCTACCTCCTCAACGCCTGCACCATCCAGACGGCGCTCGCGACCAAGGCGGCGCGCTGCCGCCTCGCGGCTGGGGAGCGGATCAGCCTCGTCGACTTCAGCCTCCGGCGCACCCAGGGCATGGACGCCGGCCTGGCCGTCGCCCGGCTCTCGGCGATGTGCGGCTTCGCCGGGACGAGCAACGTCGAGGCGGCCCGCCGCTTCGGCCTGACGCCCTCGGGCACGATGGCGCACTCCTACGTCGTCGCCTTCGAGGACGAGCTCGAGGCGTTCGTCTCCTTCGGACGCTCGCACCCCGGCCGGGTGACCTTCCTCGTCGACACCTACGACCCGAAGCCCGGGATCGACCATGCCATCGAAGCGATCCGCCGGCTCGGGCTCGGGGATCGGGCCGGGGTGCGGATCGACAGCGGCGACCTCGACGCGCTCTCCCGCGAGGCGCGCCGCCGCCTCGACGAGGCCGGGCTCCCCCTCGTCCAAGTCTTCGTCTCCGGCGGGCTCGACGAGCGCGACCTCCGGCGCTTCGTCGCCGAGGGCACCCCGATCGACGCCGCAGGCGTCGGGACCAAGCTCGGGGTGGTCGCCGACGCGCCGTACCTCGACACCGTCTACAAGCTCGTCGAGTACGCGGGGCGGCCGGTGGCGAAGCTCTCCGAAGGCAAGGAGACGCTGCCGGGGCCGAAGCAGGTCTTCCGGTCCGACGGCCTGCGCGACGTCGTCGGCTGCCGCGACGAGGCGCCCAGCTCGGGGCAGGTGGCGCTGCTCGAGCCGGTGATGCTCGCCGGTCGTCGGACGCGCCCTGCCGAGGAGCTGCCGGCGCTGCGCCAGCGGGTCGACGCGGGCCTGTCCGCAGTGCCGGAGGAGGCACGCGACCTCGACGCGCCCGACGCCCCCGAGCCGGAGACGAGCGAGCGCCTTCGCACCCTGACCCGCGACGTCTGGGACGCGGCACGCAATTGAGAGCCCGGGTGGCAGAGCACCGCCGATCGCCGCGCCGGCATCCGGGGACGAGCCGTTCATGCCCGTGGCCGATCAACGTTCGGCCACGGGCCGTCGTCATCGACCACAGGCTTCTCGACCGTGCTCGTCGGATCGCGCTGCTCGCCGGGGCTCTGTTGGCGCCGTCCTCGCCGGCGCGGCGGGCTGGCGCGCCTACGGAGCCTGCCGCGAGGCGGCTGGGGGTTGCGCGGCGGCGAAGTGAGCGTGCACATTCGGCGGCCGGACCGTAGGCTTGCCGACGTGAGCACGGCAGGCGGCGCTGCGAGCCCGGCCAGCGGAGAGGCGCGCGGAGCGGGCGCGGGTGGGACGCCCGTCGCCATCGGGGTCGACTTCGGCACCGAATCGGGCCGGGTCCTCGCCCTCGAGCTCGCGAGCGGGAGGGAGCTCGCGGCGGAAGAGGTCCGCTACCCGCACGGGGTGATCGCCGAGGCCCTGCCGGACACCGGCGAGGTGCTCGGGCATGACTGGGCCCTCCAGCACCCCCTCGACTACGTCGAGGTCCTCGAGCGCGGCATCCCTGCGGCGCTGAAGGCGGGCGCGTTCGACCCCCGGCGGGTCGTCGGGCTCGGGGTCGACTTCACCTCCTGCACGGTGCTGCCCGCCCTCTCCGACGGGACGCCGCTGTGCACCCTCGAGCGCTGGCGGCGCCACCCGCACGCCTGGCCCAAGCTCTGGAAGCACCACGCCGCCCAGCCCTACGCCGACCGCCTGACCGCCGTCGCCGAGGAGCGCGGCGAGACGTTCCTCTCGCGCTACGGCGGGAGGATCTCCTCGGAGTGGTACTTCCCGAAGCTCCTGCAGATCCTCGACGAGGACCGGGCCGTCTACGACGCCGCCGACGTCTTCGTCGAGGCGACGGACTGGATCGTCTGGCACTGCACCGGGGAGGAGGTGCGCTCGGCCTGCGCCGCCGGCTACAAGGCGTTCTGGTCGGCGCGCGAGGGCCTCCCCTCGCCGGAGTACTTCCAGGCCGCCTACCCCGAGCTCGCCTCGCCGGCCGCCAAGCTCGGGACCCGCTTCGTCCCGAACGGCGCCCGGGCCGGGCGGCTCCGCCAGGAGGTCGCCGCCCGCGTCGGCCTGCCTGCCGGGATCGCCGTCGCCGCCGGGAACGTCGACTCCTTCGTCTCGGTGCCCGGCGCCGGCGTCGAGCGGCCCGGCGTCTTCGTCATGGTCGTGGGGACCTCGATCTGCGACATGGTCGTCCACCCCGACGAGGTGCGCCTGCCCGGGATCACCGGCGTCGTCCACGAGGGGATCCTCCCGGGTCTCTACGGCTACGAGGCGGGCCAGCCCGCCGCCGGCGACATGTTCGCCTGGTACGTCGACCGCCTGCTCGCCCCGGGGGCGCCCGCGACCGTCCCCGGCGGGGGCGCGAACGGCGGGGGCGCGATCAGCGGCCAGGTGGCGGCGCGAGCCGACCGCTACGCCGAGCTCGAGGCGGCTGCCGGGGCGCTCGCCCCGGGATCGACCGGACTCGTCGCCCTCGACTGGTGGAACGGCAACCGCTCGGTCCTGGCCGACGCCGACCTCTCCGGCGTCCTCGCCGGGCTCACGCTCTCCAGCCGGCCCGAGGAGGTCTACCGGGCGCTGCTCGAGTCTGTCGCATTCGGGACCCGGCGCATCGTCGACAACTTCGTCGAGCACGGGCTCGGCATCGACCAGATCGTCGCCTGCGGCGGGATCGCGGAGAAGAGCCCGGTGATGATGCAGCTGATCTCCGACGTGACAGGACGCGTCGTCGAGGTGCCGTCCTCGCCGCAGATCCCCGCCCGCGGCGCCGCGCTGTTCGGGGCGGTGGCGGCCGGCGCGGAGGAGGGCGGGTTCGCCGGGGTCGCCGAGGCGGTCGCCGCGCTCCGCCCTCCGCTCGCCCGCACCTACCGGCCGTCCCGCGCGGCCGGCGAGACCTACGCCGAGGTGTACGCCGTCTACCGCTCGCTCCACGACCTGCTCGGCCGGGACAGGGTGGAGTGGCTGCACGCCCTCAAGCAGATCCGCCGCCGGGTCGCCGCGCAGTGAGCGACACGGCGCTCGAGAAGCTGCGTGAAGAGGCCCTCCGCGCGAACCTCGCGCTCCCTGCCGCCGGCCTCGTGAAGCTGACGTGGGGCAACGCGAGCGCGATCGACCGCGAGCGCGGCCTCGTCGTGATCAAGGCGAGCGGCGTCTCCTACGCGACGGCGACCGCCGCCGACATGGTCGTCGTGGACCTCGACGGCGCTGTCGTCGAAGGCGGCCGCCCCTCGACCGACACGCCTACGCATCTCGCCCTCTACGCCGCATTCCCGGAGCTCGGCGGCATCGTCCATACCCACTCGACGTACGCGACGGCGTGGGCGCAGGCGGAGCGGCCGATCCCCATCCTCGGGACGACGCACGCCGACCTCTCGCCGCTCGCCGTCCCGCTCTCGCGCGCCCTCACCGCGGAGGAGGTCGAGGGCGCCTACGAGGCGAGCACCGGGACGGTGATCGTCGAGGCCCTCGCCGGGCGCACGACGGCCGAGGTCCCGGCAGTGCTGGTGCGGTCGCACGGCCCGTTCTGCTGGGGGCGGAGCCCCCAGGCGGCGGTCGAGAGCGCGGTCACGCTCAAGGAGGTGGCGCGCATCGCCCACCTGACCGAGCAGCTCCGGCCCGGCGGGCCCGAGCTCGCCGGCTTCGTCCGGCAGAAGCACTACGAGCGCAAGCACGGCCCGCACGGCTACTACGGCCAGGCGGGATAGGGCCGGGTAGCCGGCGAGTGGCGCACCGCGCCGCCGAGCTGACCCCGGGCGAGACGCCGCCGCCCGGTCCGTGCCCGGCGTGCAGCCTCGAGCACCGGGTCCCGATCGAGGAGATCGTCATCGGGCGCGACGCCCGGGAGCGCCTCGGCGCGTACCTCGACGCCAGGGCTTGGCGGCGACTGCTCCTCGTCGTCGACGCCAACACGGCCGACGCCGCCGGGGACGATCTCGCCGCCGACCTCGCCGCGGCCGGGCACCGGGTCGAGCTGCAGCGCTTTGCGCACCGTCACGGCCTCCTCGCCGACGAGGAGGCCGTCGGGGCCGTGCGGGACCGGGTCGCGGCGCACCACCCCCAGGTGCTCCTCGCCGTCGGCTCCGGCGTGCTGACCGACGTCACGCGCTACGCCTCGTTCCTCGAGCGCCGCCCGTTCCTTTCCGTGCCGACCGCGGCCTCGATGGACGGCTACGCCTCGGGCGTGGCGGCGATGCAGTTCGAAGGCGTGAAGGTGTCGCTGCCGGCGCAGCCGCCGCTCGGGATCTTCGCGGACTCCGCCGTGCTCGCCGCGGCC
>DAHVLW010000206.1:0-12342 GCA_027320205.1 Acidimicrobiaceae bacterium | reverse complement strand
GCGGCGCGTGCGCCCGTGCCGGCAGCCTTCAAGACGGCGCCGTTGCGGCCGATCACGATGGCCTTCTGCGACTCGCGCTCGACGAGGATCTCGCAGCGCAGATAGCGGCCGTCGCGCTCGACGACCCGGCAGGCGATCGAGTGTGGCAGCTCGTCGCGCACGACCTTGAGGAGCTGCTCGCGTACCAGCTCGGCGACGCGCTCGTCCTCTCCGACGTCGCTCGTCGTCCCCTGGGGGAAGTACCGCGGACCGGCGCCGAGCCGGCCGACGACGTGCTCGACGAGCGCTGGAACGCCCTCCCCCGTGCGGGCCGAGACAGGGAAGAGCTCGGCGTCGTCGAGCCCGAGCGCCGGGAAGGCCGAAGAGAGCTCCTCGGCGAGGCGAAGGCTCGAGGTCCGGTCGACCTTGTTCAGCGCGACCACGCAACCCGGGCCGAGCAGCGACGCGACATGGCGGTCGCCGGGGCCGATCCCGGCGGAGGCGTCGACGACGAGGACGGCGACGTCGGCGTCGGCGAGGCCCTGCCGGGCGGCGTCGTTCATCCGCTCCCCGAGCGTCGTGCGGGGCCGGTGCACGCCCGGCGTGTCGACGACGACCACCTGGAAGCCGGGGCCCTCGACGATGCCCCGAACGCTTCCCCTTGTCGTGTTCGGCGAGCGGGCGGTGATCGACACCTTCGTGCCGACCATCTGGTTGAGCAGGGTCGACTTGCCGACGTTCGGCCGCCCCGCGAGGGCGACGAAGCCGGAGCGCAGGGAGTCCGGGCTCACGCTGCTCCAGCGCCGGGCTCGAGGCCCTCGGCCTCGGCCGGGCGGGGCTGCGAGCGAACGATGCGGACGCTTCCGATGCGGCGCCCCTGGACCTTCTCCGCGACGAGGACGCTCCCGCCTGCGACCGCGAGCCGCTCGCCCTCGGCGGGGAGCTGGCCGCGCAGGTGGAGGACGAGCCCGCCGACGGTGTCCCAGTCTCCGACCGGCAGGTCCACGCCGAGCAGGTCGTTCACCTCGTCGACGGGCATCTTGCCCGAGACCCGGTACTCGCGCTCCGACAGCGGCTCGACGAGCGGCTCGTCGACGTCGAACTCGTCGGCTATCTCGCCGACGAGCTCCTCGATGAGGTCCTCGAGCGTGACGACCCCCGCCGTCCCGCCGTACTCGTCCACGACGACGGCGAGGTGGTACTGGCCCGCCTGCATCTCCCGCAGCAGCGGGGCGACCCGCTTCGTCTCCGGCACGTAGTGCGCCGGCCGGCACACCTCGCCGACCGGCCGCCCGTCGTCGCCGGCGCGCACGAGGCGCATCAGGTCCTTCGTGTACGCGATCCCGACGACGTCGTCGACGGTCCGCGCGTAGACGGGGATCCGGCTCAGACCCGACGCCATGGCCGTCTCGAGGACCGACGCGACGCTCGTGGCCGACTCGACGGCGACGATGTCCGGCCGGGGCGCCATGACCTCCCGCACGATCGTGTCCCCGAACTCGATGATCGAGGAGATGAGGGCTCGTTCCTCTCGCTCGAGGACCGCCTCGTCGACGGCGACGTCGGCGAGGGCGAGCAGCTCGGACTCGGTGACCTCGGCGGCGTCCTCCTCGCTCGCGTCGCCGGGGGTGACCCGGCGCGCGAGACCGATGAGGAGCGAGGAGACCAGCCGGATCGGCGGGAAGCGGATCAGTGCCGTGACGAGCGGCGCGGTGATCAGCGCGGCGCGGTCGGCATGCCGCACCGCCCACTGCTTCGGCACCGCCTCGGCGGCGACGAAGATCACCACGACCTCGAAGATCGTCGCGATCGCGACGCCGAGGGCGCCGAAGAGGCGCGAGGCGAGCACGCCGACGAGCGTGGCGGCGACGAGCTGGCAGACGAGCACGAGGAGCAGGACGGGCGCGAGGAAGCTCTCCGGGTCGGCGACCAGGCGGACGAGAGAGCGGGCGCCGTGCCGGCCCGCCTCCTGGAGCGCCCTCGCCCGGGCCCTCGACATGCGGACGAGCCCGGGCTCGGCGAGCGCGAGCACCGCTGCCACGCCGAGCAGCACGACGACGGCGGCGAGGATGCCGGCGTCGGTGCCGCCGAGGCTCGTGGCGAGGAGCGCGGAACCGCTCACGGCGGCGCGCCACCGTCCCGGGGCGCTGCGTGCAGGGCCGCGAGCAGCTCCTGCTCGCGAGCTTCCATGGCCTCCGCCTCCGCCTCGAGCTCGTGGTCCATGCCGAGGAGGTGGAGGATGCCGTGCACGAGCAACAGGGCGATCTCGTCGTCGTAGCTTCCCGCGTGGTCCGGCGCGTTGCGCCAGGCGACCTCGGGGCAGATCACGACGTCCCCGAGGAGCACCGGGGGGCCGAGCGCGCCTGCAGGTCGCGGCGCGGTCCCGACGACGTCCTCGATCGGGAAGGAGAGCACGTCGGTCGGCCCCTCTCGGTCGAGGAACCGCCTGTTGAGCTCGGCGATCGTCGCCTCGTCGACGAAGCGGACGGAGATCTCGACGTGGTCCCCGAGCTCCTCGGCGCGCAGCGTCGCCGCGGCGAGCGCCGCCCAGCGGCCGCGGTCGACCTGCCGCGTCGACTGCTCGTCGGCGACGACTACCTCGATCGGCATATCGGCTCGATCGGCATGCCGGCTCCCTTCTCGGCCAGCGTCTCAGCCGGGGTTGCCGGCGGGGGAGCGCTCGTAGGCGCTCACGATGTCGCGCACGATCCGGTTGCGCACGACGTCACCCTGGTCGAGCCGGACGAAAGCGAGCCCCTCGATCCCCCCGAGGATCCGCTCCAGGCCGACGAGCCCCGACCGGCCCGCCGCGACGTCGATCTGGGTGACGTCGCCGGTCACGACGGCCCTCGTTCCGAAGCCGATCCGGGTGAGGAACATCTTCATCTGCTCGGGCGTCGTGTTCTGCGCCTCGTCGAGGATCACGAAGCTCGAGTTGAGCGTCCGGCCGCGCATGAACGCGAGCGGCGCCACCTCGATCGCGCCGCGGTCGATCAGCCGCTGGGTCCCCTCGGGGCCGAGCATGTCGTAGAGGGCGTCGTAGAGAGGACGCAGGTAGGGGTCGACCTTGGCCATGACGTCACCGGGGAGGAACCCGAGCCGCTCGCCGGCCTCGACGGCGGGTCGCGCGAGGATGATGCGCCCGACGGCCTTCGATTGGAGCGCCTGGACCGCCTGGGCGACCGCGAGGTAGGACTTGCCTGTCCCCGCGGGACCGATCCCGAAGGTGATCGTGCTCGCCGCGATCGCGTCGACGTAGCGACGCTGACCGGCCGTCTTCGGCCGCACGCTCGTGCCCCGCGCGTTGCGCAGCACCTCGGCGCTCGTCACCTCGGACGGGCTCATGTCGGCCCGCACCATCTCTATGGTGCGGTCGACGTTCGGCGCGTCCAGCCACTGCCCGGACTCGAGGAGGAGCACGAGCTCGTCGAAGACCCGTCCCGCCTGGGTCGCGTCGGGTCCGTCGATGGTGATCTCGTTGCCGCGGACGTGGATCGCCGTCCCGGCAAAGGAGCGCTCGACGAGCCGGAGCAGCTCGTCGCGCTCACCGAGCAAGCCGACCATGAGGTCGTTGCCCGGGACTCGAATCTTCACCTGGGTGGCCGACACCGTTCCATCGTCCACGCTACCAGCGGGCCCCACGTCGCCGACGTGGGTCTCAGCCCGGAGGCCACGACATCCGGCGGCCGCCGATGACGTGGAGGTGGAGGTGGCCGACGCTGTTGCCGCTGTCGGCCCCGACGTTGAAGACGAGCCGGTAGCCGGAGGACGCGACGCCGTCCGCCTCGGCAACGCGGCGTGCTGCGAGAGCCATTTCGGCGAGCAGGTCGGCGTGCGCAGCGTCGAGGGAGCTCGCGTCGGGGACGTGGGCGCGCGGCACGACCAGCACGTGGGTCGGCGCGACCGGCGCGACGTCGCGGAAGGCGACCACGAGGGCGCTCTCGAAGACCCTGCGCGCCGGTCTCCTGCCGGCGACGATGTCGCAGAAGAGGCACGAGGCGCTCGAGTCGGTCACCGCGCCGCTGTCGCCCGGGTCCGCAGCGTGCGGCGTTGCCGGCTGTCGCGCCGGAGGTGCTCGAGGCTGCCCGGCGAGATCCGGGCGGACTCGACGAAGCGCTCGAGGTCGGGCTCCCTGACCCGTATGAGGCGCCCGAACTTGTAGGCGGGGAGCTCTCCGTCGTCGATGAGGCGGTAGACGGTGCGCTGGTTGACTCCGAGACGTCGGGACGCCTCGTTGGTGGTGAGCCAGGCGACCGCGTCCACCACGGCTACGGAGAGTAGCAGCGACCCGGGAGACGTGGCGCAGCTCACGGCGTCGGGGACCCGTCAGGGCCACTCTCCGTAGCGACGAGCCGGAGCGCGACCTCGTTGGCGAGCAGGCGGCCCCGCGGCGTGAGGACGGCGCGGCCGTCGGGTCGGTCGAGGAGACCCTCGAGCTCTGGAAGGTCGGGGACCGCCGACTCGGGGACGCCGTCCCTCGTCCTCAGCGAGAGGCGCAACGCCTCGACGGCGCGCTCGCGTGGCCCGAGGCGCTGCTCGCCCGCGGTCGTTGCGGCGCCGGCGGACGCGGCGGCGATGTAGCGCTCGATCGGCCGGATGTTCCAGGACCGCCGGCCGGCGGCGTGGCTGTGCGCCGCGCAGCCGAAGCCGCGGTAGTCGCCCTGGTGCCAGCAGGCAAGGTTGTGCCGGCACTCGTGACCGGGGCGGGCGAAGTTCGAGATCTCGTACCACTCCAGGCCGGCGGCCGACAGCACGGCGTCGGCGAGGAGGTAGCGATCGGCCTGGACGTCGTCGTCGGGGTGACGGGCGGCGTCGCGCGAGAGCGGCGTCCCCGGCTCGACCGTCAGGGCGTAGGCGCTGACGTGCGGCGGTGACGGGTCGAGGTCGCCGAGCACCCCTTCGAGCGTCCGCCTCCAGTCGTCGTCGCTCTCGCCGGCGCCCCCGTAGATGAGGTCGACGCTGAACGTCGCGAAGCCCGCCTCGCCGACGAGCGCGACGGCGCGCTCGACGTCTCCGGGTAGGTGATGGCGTCCGAGCCCGGCGAGCACGTTCGCCCGCAGCGATTGCACGCCGAGCGAGACGCGCGTCACGGCCGCCTCGCGCAGCGCCGCGACCAGTGGCGGGCTCGTGCTCTCGGGGTTGCACTCGACCGTCACCTCGGCGCCGTCGGCGAGCCGGACGCCCGAGAGGAGCTCGACGAGCAGGTCCGGCGGAAGCGTCGACGGCGTGCCCCCGCCGACGAAGACCGTGCTCGCCGGCCCGAGGCCCTCGTCGTAGGCGCGCGCCATCTCTGCCCTGCACGCCGCGACGTAGGCGCCCATCAGCTCGTCGCGTCCCGACCAGGTCACAAACGCGCAGTAGTCGCAACGGCGTGCGCAGAACGGGACGTGGACGTAGACGCCGAGACCGGGATCGGTCGGCTCCCCAACGGCCTCGGGCGCCTCCGCTGCGGCGGGCGGCGCCAAGTCGGCGGCCGGCGTCAGGGCCTGTACAGCAGCCCGAGCTCGCCGAGCCGCTCGACGAGCTCGGCCACGCCGAGGCCGAGCGTGGCGCCGATCACGCGCATGTCGTCGCCCCGCACTGTGAGGACCTGGCCGTTGAAGTCCTGGCGCTCCACCTGGATGGTCGCGAGGAACCTCTGGAGCGCGGCCGCCTCGGGGCCGGTGGAGTCCTTGAGCCTGGTGAGGTCGACGCGGATCTTGTCGTGCCGCGCCGACAAGATGCCTGCCGTCGATCGGGCGCCGTCGCGCGCGCTGTCGCCCGTCCGATCCGGGAGGAGCTGGTCGACGGGCACGTCGTACAGGCGCGCCAGGCGTTGGAGGCGGGGGACGGAGATCGCTCGCTCTCCCCGCTCGTAGGCGCCGAGGACCGACGCCTTGAACTCGTGCGCCGACGCTGCCTCGACTGCTTGCAACGAGAGGCGCTTCTGCCGTCGCACGGCACGCAACCGGGCGCCGACGATCGCTGCGTACCCGCTCGGCTCGCCCTCGCCGACTAGAACGTCTTCTGACATCGCTCCGTCAACCATCCCGTGCTCGCGCCGCGGCGTTTGCCATAAGTTACCTCTCGACGGTGGTCGCGCTGCGCCGCGGCGTGGTCAAGGGTTGGGAAGCGGCCCCGCGACCCGGGGGGGTCACGCCCCAGGCGTCACCCCCGAGCGCCTCGCGGACAGCAGCCCTCCCGCGAGCACAGCGGCGGTCTCCGAGCGCAGCACCAAGGGCCCGAGGTCGAGCAGCCGCAGGCCGCAGGCGATCTCCGCAGGCTCCCAGCCGCCTTCGGGCCCGACGAGCACGGCCGAGGTCTCGGGAGGCATCGGCCCGCCGCCGGGCTCGGCGAGCAGCGCGTGGCGCGCGCCGTCGCCGAGGGCGGCGAGCGCCTTCGAGAGCGAGCCCGGCTCGGCGACCTCGGGCAGGCGCACCTGCCTCGACTGCGCCGCGGCGGCACGCGCGACGCGGCGCAGGCGCTCGGCCCGCTGCACGCGCTCGTCGGGGTGGAGCTGCACGACGGTGCGCGCGGTGAGGAGCGGCCAGATGCAGTCGATCCCGAGCTCGGTCAGCTTCTGCACCGTCCACTCCGGGCGGTCCTGCTTGGTCAGTGCGAAGGCGACGGTGAGGCGGGGCGCGGGGGGCGCCGCCAGCGTGACCGGCCCGGCGGGCTCGAGAACCCCCGGGCCCCTGCCGGAGCCCCGGGTCCCGGACAGCACGCAAGCGCGCCAGCTGCCGTGCCCGTCTGCGGCGGCGACGTCGGCGCCGGGGCGCAGCCTGAGCACATCGCGCAGGTGGTGCGCGTCCTCGGGCGAGACGTCGAGCTCGGTCAGGTCATCGACGAACACGAGCGCCGCGGCGCGTCGAAGGACGGCGCGACTCTCGACGGGGCGTTCTCCTGGACGCTCGGTCACACCGAGGGCGCGGGCTCAGCCGAGGCTCGAGCGGATCCGGGAGAACAGGCCGCCCTCGCTCGTGGCCACCTTCTCCCCCCGTGCCCGGGCGAGCTCCCGGAGCAGGTGCTCCTGCTCCTTGTCCAGGCCCGTCGGCGTGTCGACGACGATCTCGACGTGGAGGTCCCCGCGTCCCCGCCCGCGCATGAGGGGCACCCCGCGGCCGCGCAGCTTGAGGACGCGGCCGCTCTGGGTCCCCGGAGCGATCGAGATGGTCTCGGTGCCGTCGAGCGTCTCGATGTCGATCTCGGCGCCGAGCGCCGCCTGGGTGAACGCCACGCGGACCCGGGTGACGAGATCCGTCCCCGACCGCTCGAAGTGCTCGTGCGCCAAGACCCTGAGGTGGACGTACAGGTCGCCAGGAAGTCCTCCCCGCACGGCGGGCGCCCCGGCTCCGGAGACCCTGAGGGTCGTTCCCTCGTCGACGCCCGGCGGCACCTTGACCGTCTCGGTGCGCTCGGACGTCCGGCGGCCCTCGCCCCGGCAGTCCGGGCAGGGCGAGGTCACGACCTCGCCGAGGCCCCGGCATCTCGTGCAGGGCACGGTCGTCACCATCTGGCCGAGGATCGACTGGCGGACCCGGCGCACCTGCCCGGCGCCCTGGCACTCGGGGCAGGACGTCGGGCTCGTGCCCGGTCGGGCGCCCGAGCCGCCGCACGTCCCGCACGTCACGGGCCCGCGCCAGGTCACGGTGCGTTCGGCGCCGAACACCGCCTCCTCGAAGCGCAGGTCGACAACCACCTCGACGTCCTCCCCGCGCCTCGGCTCGGCGCGGCGACCCCCGCCGAAGCGACCCGCCCCGCCGCCGAAGAAGGCGTCGAAGAGGTCGCCGATGCCCGCGCCGAAGACGTCGCCCACTCCGCCCGGCCCGCTCGTGCCCTCCGGGCCGAAGGTGTCGTAGCGCCGGCGCCGCTCGGGGTCCCGGAGCGTCTCGTAGGCGACGGTGACCTCCTTGAAGCGCGCCTCGGCCTCGGGGTCGCCGCCGTTGGCGTCGGGGTGCAGCTGCCGCGCGAGGCGCCGGTAGGCGCGCTTGATCTCGTCCTCGGACGCATGCCGGTCGACGCCGAGCAGCTCGTAGTAGTCGTCAGCCATCCCTATGTCCCTGTCGTGGCATCCCTTGCCCGGCGCTCCTGCTTCGGACCCGCCAACCCGATCGCCCGCCTCAGCCCGCGCTGAGCTGCCGACCGAGTCGCCGGCTCACCACGGCGACCGCGGCGAGCGCCTGCGGGTAGTTCATCCTCGTCGGCCCGAGGACGCCGATCGTCCCCACGACATTCTCGCCGACCTCGTAGGGCGCGACGACGACCGAGCACTCCGCGAGCGACTCGACCCTGGTCTCGGCGCCGATGGCCACGGACTGGCCGGAGGAGAGCACGTCTCTCAGGAGCGAGACCACGACGAAGGACTGCTCGAGGATGCTCAGCACCTGCCGGACCTGGTCCACGGCGGCGAACTGCTGCGCCATCAGCGCGGCGCCTCCGACGTAGACCTCCGCCGGCTCAGTCGAGGTCGCGTCCGAGGTCGCGCCGCGAAGCACCCGGCAGCAGGCCTCGACGACGGCGTCGACCCGCGGGTCTCCCGTCGACGTCGGGAGCTCGACCTCGGCGAGGGTACGACCGGCCAGCTGGCGGGCGACGAGCGCGTTCGCCTGCTGGAGCGCCTCGTCCGACGTCGACTCGTCGATCTCGACCGCGTGGCGCGCGACGTCGCCGTCGGAGAGCACGACGACCTGGAGGGCGATGCGCGGCGCGAGCCGTGCGAGCAGCGACGAGCGCACCGTGAGCGCCTCGTGGGTCGGCGCCACGACGACGGCAGCGTGATCGGTGAGGCGCGAGAGCAGCTGCGAGGTGTCCCTCAGCATCCGCTCGAGCTCCCCGTGGGTGCGGGCGAAGAAGGCGTGCACCTCCTCGGCTCCCGCGGCGTCGAGGAGCGGCTCTGTGCCGAGGTGGTCGACGAAGAAGCGGTAGCCCCTGTCGGTCGGCACCCGGCCCGCGCTCGTGTGGGGATGGGTGAGGTAGCCCTCGCGCTCGAGCGCGGCCATGTCCGAGCGGACCGTCGCCGGCGAGACGTCGATGTCGCGGTCGACCGCCACAGAGCCTGAGCCGACGGGCTGGCCCGTCTCGATGTACTCGGTGACGACCCTTCGAAGGATCGCGGACTTCCTCGCGTCGAGCATCGCCGTACGTTTGCACCTCGGAGTCGCCTGGCGCCCGATGGGCGCAACCACGCCCGCGCCCCGTCCATCCGCATCAACCTGGCACTCGATTCTACCGAGTGCTTGCCCGGCTCCGGGTGACCGGCGCCGGGTGCGCGGCGCGGCGAGGGTCCTGAGGTCGCCCTGCGCCGCCGGGCGTCGCCGCCCGCGGCCCGGCGGCGACGCGGGCGTCCGCCGCCGCGAGCACGACGGACGGACCGATCGACCAGCGCAACACGCCGGCGAGGCTCGCCATGGCGAGCCTCGCCCGGACCCTGCCGACCGGCGTCGCAGGCCGGGCGTGCAGCGCGCGCCGGGCGAACTCGGGAAGGAGATCCTCGGCGGCCTCGACGACGACCCGGTGCCCGAGCGCCCCTGCTCCGGAGCGATCGAACGGCTGCCGGAGGAAGGCGACGGCCTCGACCGCCTCCGGCGTCACCTCGAGCATGGCGCGCGCCGTGCGCAGGTAGGCGCGCAGCTCCTCGACGGTCCCCGGGACCTCGCTCGCACCGAGCAGCCGCGCGACCTCCGCGACGTCAGCCAGGTAGCGGTCCTTCTCGGCCCGGAGCAGCGGGCGGGGACCGTAGCGCTGGTAGGCGCGGAGGAAGCTCCATACCTCGGCGACATGCACCCACGTGAGCAAGTCGGGGTCCGCGGCGGAGTAGGGGCGACCGTCGCGGGCCGTACCGCGGACGCGCGTGTGCACCATGCGGACCTGCTCGACCAGGCTCGACGCGTGCTCGCGCCCGCCGAAGGTCGTTCCGCCGACGAAGGCGGCGGTGCGCTGGAGCCGCCCGAGGGGGTCCTCGCGGTAGCGGGAGTGCTCGGCGACCCCGGCCATCGCCAGCGGGTGGAGCGCCTGGAGCATCAACGAGGAGATCCCGCCGACGAGCATCGAGGGGAGGTCCGAGTGGACCTGCCACGCCGGCGAGCCCGGCCCGAACAGCCCCGGGTCGCCCGGGGGGTCGCGGTAGGCCTCGAGCGTCCCGCCAGGCTCGCCGAGCACCCGACGGACGGCCTCCGCGACGCGGCGGCGGATCGCGCGGCTCACTCCTCGAGGCGCAGGGCCGACACGAACGCCTCCTGGGGCACCTCGACGCGGCCTATCGACTTCATCCGTCTCTTGCCGGCCTTCTGCTTCTCGAGCAGCTTGTTCTTGCGCGTCACGTCGCCCCCGTAGCATTTGGCGAGGACGTCCTTGCGCTTCGCGCGAACGGTCTCGCGCGCGATGACTCGACCGCCGACCGCCGCCTGGATCGGGACGTCGAAGAGCTGGCGGGGGATGAGCTCGCGAAGACGCTGGGTCATCGCCCGGCCGTAGTCGTCGGCCTTGGAGCGGTGCACGATCGCCGAGAAGGCGTCGACGGGCTGGGCGTTCAGCAGGATGTCCACCTTGACGAGCTGGGACGCTTCGAAGCCGGCCGGCTCGTAGTCGAGGCTCGCGTAGCCCTTCGTGCGGCTCTTCAGCTGGTCGAAGAAGTCGACGACGACCTCGGCGAGCGGCAGGACGTAGACGAGCTCCAGCCGCTCCGCCGAGAGGTACTGCATCCGCTCCTGCCGGCCGCGGCGGGACTGGCAGAGGTCGATGACCGTGCCGGTGTACTCGGAAGGCGTGAGGATCGTCATGCGGAGCAGCGGTTCCTCGATGTCGGCGAGGCTCTGAGGCGGTGGCATCGCGGAGGGGTTGTCGACGACCTGCGTCGAGCCGTCGGTGAGGTGGGCGACGTAGGCGACCGACGGCGCCGTCGCGATCAGCGAGAGGTCGAACTCCCGCTCGAGCCGCTCACGGACGATCTCCATGTGGAGCAGCCCGAGGAACCCGCAGCGGAACCCGAAGCCGAGGGCTGCCGACGTCTCCGGCTGGAACGTGACGCTCGCGTCGTTGAGCTGCAGCTTCTCGAGGGCGTCGCGCAGCGCCGGCAGCGCGTCGCCGTCGACGGGGTACAGGCCGCAGAAGACCATGGGCTTCGGGTGCCGGTAGCCGGGCAGCGCCTCGACGGCCGGCGTCGCCGCGCCGGTCACCGTCTCCCCGGAGCGCGCCTCCCCGACGTTGCGCACGCCGGCGATGAGGTAGCCCACCTCGCCTGGCCCGAGCGCCGCGACCGGCGTCGGCGTGGGCGTGCGAACGCCGACCTCCTCCGCCTCGTGCACCGTGCTCGCCTGGAAGAACCGCACTTTCGCGCCCGTCCGCAGGGTGCCGTCGACGACGCGGACGGCGCTCACCACCCCACGGAACTGGTCGTAGTAGGAGTCGACGATGAGCGCCCTGAGCGGCGCCGAGGGATCGCCGGCCGGCGCGGGCACCCGCTCGATCACCTCGTCGAGGAGCTGCTCGACGCCGGCGCCGGTCTTCGCCGAGATCCTCAGCACCCCTTCGGCAGGAAGACCGAGGACGCGCTCTATCTCCTCGGCGTACCGGTCGGGGTCCGCCGCCGGCAGGTCGATCTTGTTGAGCACCGGGACGATGGCAAGGTCGTTCTCGAGCGCCAGGTAGCAGTTGGCGAGGGTCTGCGCCTCGATGCCCTGCGAGGCGTCGACGAGGTGCACGACCCCTTCGCAAGCCGCAAGGCTCCTGCTCACCTCGTAGCCGAAGTCGACGTGCCCCGGCGTGTCGATGAGGTGGAGCACGTGGCCGCGCCAGGTGACCCGGACGTTCTGTGCCTTGATGGTGATCCCGCGCTCGCGCTCGATGTCCATCGAGTCGAGGAACTGCTCGCGCATCTCACGCGCGTTGACCGCGCCGGTGAGCTCCAGGATGCGGTCGGACAGCGTGGACTTGCCGTGATCGACGTGGCTGATGATCGAGAAGTTTCGAATGCGGTCGATCGCGGCCACCGGTCCATGGTGCCATCTCGGTGCGTGGTGCCCGGCGGGGACTCGGCGTGGGCCCGGTGGCGGGCCCGGTGGGGGCCCGGTGGGCTGCCACCCGAGCCTCGTCGACGGCCGGTCGCCGGTCCGGCGCGCGGGGGCGCCCTGCTACGATCTCTCCCCCGGCGCCGGCCGGCGGCTGGCGGTGCGCAACGGCGACGAGCCCGACGAGGACCCGATGGCGAACATCGAGAGCCAGATCAAGCGAAACCGGCAGAACGCGGCCCGCCACGAGCGCAGCAAGGCGATCCGTTCCGAGGTGAAGACCCGGGCCAAGCGCGCCGTCGCGGCGGCCGAAGCCGGCGCCGAGGACGCCGGGGCGAAGCTCGAGGCTGCGGTGCGGCGCATCGACAAGGCCGCGGCG